>JAYTMW010000838.1:0-11383 GCA_043728105.1 Saprospiraceae bacterium
TTATATTTTGCTATGAGCGCATTTTGCGCCATCAAGCCAAAGGCATGACAAATATTGCGGTGCGCTGCACCTTGAAATTTTTTATAAGAAAACCGTTTAGACCTGTATAAACCTAATTATGTTGTTTAAAACTAATCCTCAAAATTTAATTCAAAAAAAAAATGAAAAAATTTATAAAAATTTTGTGATAACATTTGTAGATTCAAAAAACGGTTCTATATTTGCAGCGCAATCAGCCGAAAGGCACTCGCAAGAGCAAAATTGTGGAAGAATTGGTAGCTCAGCCGGTAGAGCATTTGACTTTTAATCAAAGGGTCCTGGGTTCGAATCCCAGCCAGTTCACTTAAAATAAAATTATAACTCATTGATAATCAATGAGTTATTTTTTTTGTCTAAAAATTGAAATCTTAGCTTCCACGCAACCCCAATTCAATGACTTCCATATTTTGAAACTTTCCATTCACTATTTCAAACCGCACTAAGGTTTTTACTTTGTGAAATCCTTCATTTCCACAAGCTCCCGGATTGATGTGCAATAGATTATGAATTTTGTCAGGTATTATTTTCAATATATGCGAATGACCACAGATAAATAAATCACAATCCTCCGACCTAAAACCATCTTTTATGCGGGTAGGATATTTGCCTGGGTAGCCGCCAATGTGTGTCATCCAAACGGATACCCCCTCAGTATTCCACCTCAAATTTTCAGGAAAACGAGCTCTAATATCTTGATTGTCGATGTTGCCAAACACAGCTCGTAAAGGTTTGAAGGCTTCCAATTCGTCCGCAACTTTAGGGTCGCCTATGTCGCCTGCGTGCCAAATTTCGTCCACTTCTTTAAAATATTCAAAAACCCGCTTGTCTAAAAAACTATGGGTATCAGACATTAATCCTATCTTCATTTTCGCTATTTATTAAATTGTTTTTTATTCCTTTGTCGGCAGGCAGGCTTGACCATGTTATTTTTTTCTCGTTATTTTGCGCAAAAATAACTTAATAATTTTGTCTCGCCACTTACTTTGGCACTTTCCAAAAAAATTTTAACAAAGACTAAAAATGAGAAAATTGAAGATGAATGAACTTGGCAGAATGACGGTCGAGGAATTTAAAGATACCGATAAAACACCGCTCGTTTTTGTCTTAGATGATGTGCGTTCTGCGCTCAATGTTGGCTCAGCATTCAGAACGGCAGATGCTTTTGCTTGCTCAGAAATAATATTATGTGGCTTCACGGCACAGCCACCCCATCGTGAAATTTTGAAAACCGCTTTGGGTTCAACCGATAGCGTGGCTTGGCGACATTTCCAAGAAACAGATGCGGCAATTGCTATTTTGAAATCGGAAGGCTATACAATTATTGCCATTGAACAGGCTGAAAATTCTATTTTTCTACAAGATATAGAAGCAGTTATTGAGCCACAAAAAGGAGGAAAATATGCTTTAATTTTTGGCAACGAGGTGGAAGGAGTGAGTGAAAATGCCATGAAAAACGCTGATTTTGTGGTAGAAATACCGCAATTTGGTACAAAACACTCTCTTAACATTGCTGTCACGGTAGGTATTGTAAGTTGGGAATTTGTCAAAATACTGAGGGGGTAGGAAGTGATTGGTGATTGGTGAATTGGTGATTGGTGATTGTTATATCACTAATCACCAATTCACTAATCATTAATCACCAATTCACTAATCACCAATTCACAAATCACCAATTCACCAATCACTATTTCCATTCGATATTTTTCATTTGTCTGATAATCCAACGTTGTTTTTTACGCATCCTTTCGGAAGGATTATTCACTTGAAATTTAATCGGATTTGAGAGGCTTGCAGCTATCAAAGCGGCCTCACTTTCATTGAGTTTTGAAGCGGGTTTGTTGAAAAAAGACTGCGAAGCTGCTTCGATGCCAAAAACACCATCGCCCATTTCCGCCACATTCATATATACTTCTAAAATACGATCTTTACTCCAAAATAATTCAATTAACAAAGTGCAATAAACTTCCATACCTTTCCTAATCCAGTTGCGGCCCTGCCAGAGGAAAACATTTTTTGCCACTTGTTGAGTAATGGTACTTGCGCCTCGTTTATTTTGATGCGTTTTGTTGTGTTGATAGGCTTCCTCGATTTCATCAATGTCAAAACCAAAATGTTCCTCAAAATCTTGATCTTCCTTGGCGATAATGGCGTGTTGGGCCGCAACCGAAATTTTATCTCGACTTACCCACTCCTTATATATGTCTTTGCCGCCAATCCATTGCCCAATGATAGTGGGCGTAGTGAAAACAGGCATCCAAATCAACAAAATCGTATAAATGAAATGCGCAAGGAAAAGCGTTATAAATAATCTTTTCGCAATACGATATATTATTAACAGACGTGGATGTTCGTCAAATTTACGAGAAATGAAACCCATTCTTATTTTTTTTAGCGTCCAAAAATAGTTATTTTTTAAATAATGAGCGCAAAAGACATCTATTTCATTGATTTTAAATCTTTTTATAAAAATAATTTAATAAAAATAATAAAAATAAAACCACTTTTATTCACAAATAACTTGCCTAAAATATTGATAATCAATTAGTTACGATTCTACAAAATCAATTAAAAAATCACAATGCCTGTATTTTGTCTTTGCACAGCTAATTATCTTACATCATCTTTGTATTGTCAAAAGAAAAAACAATACTAAAGAGAATAAAACTACACAAGATATGTTCATGGGATTATAATTTGTTGTCAGGGGTCGTCCCAATTTTTTTGACAGATATTGGGACGACTATACTGATTCTTTTGAACGCATTTTAATGAATCGACAATTTCATCCAGTTAAATTTATAAAGTAGCGAATTGAGAGGCTTCCCCCCGCTCAATTTGCCCAAAGAAAAGAAAAGCGTTAAGTTTTAAGAATATATGTTCATGGGATTATAATTTGTTGTCAGGGGTCGTCCCAATTTTTAGTTTAGATTTTGGGACGACTATACTGGTTTTCTTTGAACAGGTTTACAAATCACGACAATTTCATCCAAATTAATACTATAGTAAGATTCGCATTTTTTCAAATCAAAAAAATTGCAACAAAATAAGAAAAGCGTTAAGTTTTAAGAATATATGTTCATGGGATTATAATTTGTTGTAAAGCGTCCAAGATTGAAAAATCTTGGACGCTTTTTTTTTGACCTAATTGTTACCCACTTTTTAAAATACGTCCATTTTTAAATTTTAGATTTGTACTTTGTGTGAATATTGAATAAAAAACACGGAATAAAGAATGTCGAAGTAGTTGAAAATCAATGAGTTATGAAGTTTCTATTTTTATTCAACTACATAATTCTACTTTGACACTTTAAACTCACTGTTTTATGCTGCGCATCAAAGGCATACTTGAGGTTTGTTTTTCGGATTAATTTAATTTTTTAAAGTAGGGTAAAGTGCCAACGTAGAATTACGAATGCCTATATACTCTTTTTTTGATAAAAATACTGAGGGGTCCCCTTTTCTACTTTTTTTAATATACACAACGGAAATTAGTTTTAGGATTTTGTAAAACCTCTGGTAGCGGCGGATTTATCCGCCGCTGAGCGTAACTAATTGATAATCAATGGATTATATTTCCATCGGCGGATAAATCCGACCTGTGCGATTAAAATTATAAAGTGCCGTAGGCACGGGTCATATTGTAGCGTCCCGATTCATCGGGACGAAAACATGAGAAGAAGTTAATTGAGTGCCGTAGGCACGGCGCATGTAAAAGACTAAATGTGCCGTCCCGATGGGACTCAATTAAAAATACATTATATAATTCGGCGGATTGAAACCCGCCGCTACAATATGACCCGTGCCTACGGCACTTTATAGGTTTAATCGCACAGCTTGGATAAATCCGCCGCTACAAGAATCCCAAAACCAATTTCAGCCGAGTTTATCAATAGAAATTTAACTTTTATAATTCATCGCTACTATGATTGATTTTATCAAAAAAATGTTGGGCTTTGGCCCCAGTGTAGATTACAAAGAATTGTTGAAACAAGGCGCAACAATTGTGGATGTAAGAACACCAGCCGAATACCAAGGCGGACACATTCACGGCTCGATTAACATCTCCGTCGAGACTTTGCAGAACAATCTTTCGAAGCTGAAAGATAAGTCTAAACCCATCATTACCTGCTGTGCGTCAGGCATGAGGAGCGGCTCGGCAAAAATAATTTTGAAGGCAAATGGCTATCAAGATGTTTACAATGGCGGGTCATGGTTTTCACTTATGAAGAAAATAACTGATTGATAATTACTTGATTTTCAATTATTTATAAGATAAAACTGCAACGTAACAGCAACATAAGCATTTAGAAAATCATTGCTTCATCAGTTCCTCAAATGTTTTTTTCAAGCTCAATACAACATTGTCTAAGAACATTTGAGGATTGATTTCTAATTCTTCATACCGATCAGATTGAATTAAAATATCAAAAATTGTCTGGCGGGTTAAGTCTATTTCATTTTGAATGAAGACGTAAACATCTGGAATCGGATAACGGATTTCTTTCGTTTGATGGGCATGATTTTCTTTTATCTGGCCTTGAACCCCGTTTGCTGAAAACGACAAATGGGTTGTTTTGACCTCTATTTTTGGTCTGTAAGTTAAAGGTATTTTTTTTACAGCTTCAATGGCTTGTTGAATAAATATCTCTGAATTTTCAAGTTTTGATGTGTGCGTTTTAAAGCGATTTTTGTCTAAAGCAATTTGATTTTGACTTAACTCATTTTCGTTTTGGAAAAGCGTTTTATGTCTTGCATCTTTTATTCTGCCCACAAATTCGACGCTCGTCTCTTCTTGAATCTCATTTTGAAGTGTTTTTGAGAAATCTTCATACGATTCATTGGCTATAATCGTCAGTATATTGATGTTTTTATCATGTACACGCACCCCCTCAGTATTTACGGGCAAACGCAGACCTCGACCAATTTCTTGCCGCTTTTTTAGGTCAGATTTACTTTCGTTGAGCGTACAAATTTGAAAGACGTTTGGATTGTCCCACCCTTCTCTTAAAGCACTGTGTGAAAAAATAAATTGCAGGGGTTCTTCCATGCTCAAAAGCCTTTCTTTTTCTTTCATTATCAAAGAATAAGTGTCATCATCTTTAAGGGTTGAGCCTTTTGTATCAGTCCAAATATTTTTTTGGGCAATTCCTTTTCCTATTTTATCGCTTGAAAAATAGCCACTATGAATCTTTTCTACTTCAAAAGGCAATAAATTTGGGTATTTTTCTTGATAAGTTTTAAAAATCTCTTCAAACCAAAGCGCAAATTTCCCTTTTTGTGGATTGCCTTCTGAATCATAAAAACGATAGTTCGCTACTCTATCTATGAAAAATAATGATAATACTTTAATGCCTCGATTCTTAAAATTTTCCAACTTTTCAAAATGAGATTTTACAGTACGCTCTATCTGAAATTGCATGATTTCATCTCTAAAATCACCCATTGTTTCGCCTACTTTTAGTGTCGTTCCGTTAGAAAATTCAATGAAGCCTTCGGCAGCATTTATATTGTTTAAAATATAGCCATTGCGATAAACTTCTCTGCCCTTTGAAAGCTCAAATAAATCGTCTCCCAAATCAACGATTAAGTCTTTTTGTTTCACGCCGCCATCATTTACGTATAAATGGAGTTTGACTTTTAAGTTTTTTTTGCCCGCAGAAATTCCTTTAAATTGAATAAAGGCCGCATTATGATGTGCATCACTCGTAATTCCGTCAACTTCTATTTGTTTCACCAAGCCTAAGTCATACGCTTGCACGGGGTTTAGAGCATAAATCAAATTATAAAGATTGCGATGGGTGGCACTGTAACGCAGCGTGCAAAGAGGATTTAAATTGGCGATGGCTTGCCTCCTTATGTCTGTCTCAAAATTTTGAGGCTCATCAATGATAACGATTGGTTTTGTTTTTTGGATAAATTCAATGGGTTTCACACCCGTTTCTTGTACCAAATTGATGATATTATTGTCTTTTGTAAAGCTATCTACATTTATAATCAAAATTTGTATGGCATTTGACACGGCAAAATTGCGTAAGACGGTCAAGTTTCCGCTGTCATACATCCCGTAATTAATTGGTTCATTATCATACAAATTTTGAAAATGCTCATGCGTTATTTGTAGGTTTTTAATCGTCCCTTCTCGAATGGCGACACTCGGAACCACAATGACAAATTTCTTAAAACCATATACTTTATTTAGTTCATAAATAGTGCGTAGATAAGTATATGTTTTGCCCGTGCCTGTCTCCATTTCAACCGTAAAGTTAAAAGGGCAAAAAAGAGTATTTTTATCATCAGATACTGAGGGGGTCAAATTTTCAGACCTTTTTATGTTGTTTTTATCTTGAATCAATTGAATATTCCTTAAAATCTGCTTGTCATTCAATATTAATTGATTGGCAACGCCATGCTCCGTGTACGAAACACTCGCCTCGGTTACGACTAAAGTTGCATCAAAATTACCTTTGGCTAAAGGCTGCCCTTCAAAGATTTTTAGGGCCGATTTGACAGCCTGAATTTGATAGTCTTGTGCGCTATCGAATTGTAGTTTCATAAAATAACCGAATTAAACACTTCAATCAGATTTGCGTGATTTGTTTCCTCTTTGTGACTATGACTAAAATACATCATCGGAAAAGTTTTATTTTCGTAAGACAAAGGTGGCTTATTTATTTTTGTTTTCACAACACCATTTTCTAAATATAGCTCTTCTGTTTCGTAGCCATTACAAATTTCATCGTATAATTGTCGAGGCGTTCTGTTACCTTTTCCATTTACCCTTTTTTGTACGAAGGCTCTTAATAAGTTTTTTAATTCAACGTTCGCAAAATTGGGGAATACGACTTTTTCTAACTTTTTTAAGATGAAACCTTGATGGATTTTACTCCAAGTGATGATAATGAAAGGTAAGCCAGATTGTACTCTCAAAATCTCTTGCGAAAACCATCTTCTTTGGTCATCTTTTTGGGTCAAACCCCAAAAATAATTGTTATTTTCATGGCTTTTTATGGGGTTTTTATGGGCATTTTGAAATTCTAAAATAGCTTTGGGCTCATCGTTTTTTGATGAAATAAAACAATCAATATTGGTTGGCCAAGCGGTATATTTTCTTAATTCCTTATCAAAAAAAGGAAGTTCTTCATAGTGTAAAAAAGAGGAGGACGAATGCCAACCTTTTATTGATTTTATCCAAAATGAGAACTCTTTATAGGAATTAAAGGCTTGAATCAAGGATAATTCTTCTTTTAGGGCGCAAAGTTTCACAAATTCATGCGGCGCATTACCATAAACGACATAGTAAAAAGGCAAATTGAACGCCCCGCAAAAAGCGATTTTTCGATCCAAGGATTCTTTGCCTTCCAACGCTATTATTGCTTCGTGAACATCTTTCAAATTGAACGGATTTGGCAAATCGTTACACAAAGCCCTTTCCATCAAATGAGTGACTTGATTTTGGGCATTCTGACTACACCCTTCCATGCTTTCTAATGAAAAATCGGTGTAAGATAACAGTGCATTTTTGACCCAATTATCTTTATCGCTTCTCTCAGATGTTTCTTTGATTAATACAATTTTATTCATATAATATTGAGAGCGATTTTATTGGATTGTAACTCAGATTTAAAAAGAATAAGTTCGGAATCGCTTTTGAAACATGAATTAAGGCAAATTACTTTAAGTGGTTTTTGCGCTATAATTTCATCCATTTTATCGGTTAAATCTTCTTCAAAATACATCCAAATCCCGTAGTATAATTTATAAAAACCGCTCTCTTTTTTATGTTCCGCATTTAAAACAAGCCCATTTTTAAGACACAATTCCGTAAACATCAAATCGCATTTTTCATGGTTTTTTGCAGTATTTTTTAGATTTAAAAGTTCTTGTTCGATGGCTTTTTTTCCTTGAATATTGGTTTGCCAAATTTTGAAATTACTCTCCGCAAGCGTGTAGGAAATGAAGCCTAATGGTGTTTTATTTTTTACTTTTTGATTGATTTTTCTTTCGTTATTTATTTTTTCTATGGCTTTCTGAATACGTGTTTTTGTAATCTCTGCAATGGTTTTGAAATTGGCTTTAAAGGCTTCACTTTTTTCACTTGTTGGCTCGGGCATTTGAACCAAAATAAACTGTCGGCTGCCATTATCCTCTTCATTTAGTTCCAAAACAGCTTGTGCCGTTGAGCCTGAACCCGCAAAAAAATCCAAAACAATTTGGTTATCACCGTTATGAGTCGTGAATTTAAGGATTTGTTTTAAAAAATTAATTGACTTAGGATTGTTAAAAATCTTGACGTTGTTCATCAAATTTTTTAAATCTTGGGTCGTGCTTCTATTGTCTTCATAGTAATAACTTTTAAGTTTTTGCATGGTCGTTTCTAACCTTTTTTTAATCTTAGGAATTGTGGTTTCATCATCTCCCCACAAGACATCACCGTTGTTGTGAGCGTTGTCAAAAGTATCTTTTTTAAACCTGTAACCGTATTCCGGTTTTGCGCAAATTTTGTTTGAAATAGGGTGAATAATGTCATAATTATAGCCTCCTGGCTTTGTATTTGCTGAATTGCCAGGATAAAAAACACCTTTTTCATCCACATAAGCGTAATGCGAAACGCCTTGTAAATTCTTTTCTTGCTCCTTCAACCATTTTCTCAAATTAGATTGAATGTCATTTATTGAGGGATAAATTTTCTTCAAATCTTCATATTTTTGCTGTATAATTAGTCCTTTTTCAGACGGCAATTCCCATATATCTTGTTGCATTTTGTTCTTGGCGTAACATAAAACGTATTCGTGTTCAATGGCTATCTGCGTAGGATTGTTGTCGGTTGCTGTTTGCCAAACTATTTGACCCAAAAAATTTTCTTCACCATAAATTTCATTGCATAATAGTTTAAGATTTGCGACTTCGTTGTCGTCAATTGAGATAAAAATCACACCATCTTCTCGCAAAAGATTGCGGCTCAAATAAAGCCGTGGATACATCATGGAGAGCCAAACGGAATGAAATTGACCGTTTTCTTTAGTGTTTTTTTTCCAAAAATCTTGTTTGTTTAAATAGCCATTTTCATCGGCAATGCCCGACCGTTTTTTATAAGTATTTTGTCTTTCTGAATAGTTATCGGGATAGATAAAACTGTCATTTCCCGTGTTATATGGAGGATCAATATAAATCAACTTCACTTTCCCAAAATATGATTTTTGAAGCACTCTCAAGACCTCTAAGTTTTCTCCTTCTATAAACACGTTTTGAGGTTTTTGAAGGTCAATACCATTGTTTTTATCTTGAATTAAGGTGGCTATCGTTTGTTTTTGCACTTCTTTTCGAGCGGCGTTTTTGCCCGCCCACGAGAGTTCGTAATGTTCATTTTCCACAAAAACATCTTCATCCAACACGTTTTTGAGGCGTTGAAAATCTATTTTATTTTCCGAAAATATCTCTGGAAATAGTGATTTTAATTGGGCCAATTTATCCGCTCTAATGTCAAGGCTTTTGCCGTCCATAAATTAAAAATTATTCAAGTTTAAATAAAGGTCAAATCTAATTACATTAATTCTGAGTTTTATTTAATGCTTACTGAAAGTTAATAATTTTATATTTTTATCCGTTAAAACTGCAATTACTGAAACGATAATTTAGGAATGATGAAATAATAAAGTATTACTTTTAGTGATGCTTGCAGCTTCATCAAGCCAGAGGCATGAGAGAATTATTTTTTCAGATAAAGCATCATGTTTTAAGGATAATATCGGGAATCTTTGACGCAAAACATCGTGTTTCAGGTAGAAAAAGAATCATCTTAAAATGATACTTTATTGTTTCATCATTCCTTATATTTGTGCATCAATTTTTTAACAATAAAAGACATACAGATGAACTTTGGAGTGGTCGTTTTCCCTGGCAGCAATTGCGATGATGATATGATGCACGTTTTGGGTGATGTGTTGCATCAACCTACGCACAAAATCTGGCACAAAGAAAAAAGCATACCCAATGTGGATTGCATTATTTTACCGGGGGGGTTTAGCTACGGTGACTATTTGAGGTGCGGTGCGATTGCTCGTTTTTCGCCCGTGATGCAAGCGGTTGTTGAGTTTGCGAATGCGGGCGGCATGGTTTTCGGCATCTGTAATGGATTCCAAATTCTTTGCGAAGCCCATCTTTTACCAGGTGTACTTTTGCGCAATGCAAATCAGAAATTTATTTGCAAAAATATCTATTTGAAGACTATGACCAACAATTCTCCTGTAACGGCGGGTCTTTCTCTTGCAAAACCATATAAAATACCGATCGCACACGCAGAAGGGCGTTATTATGCCGATGATGCAACGCTTCAACAATTGGCTGATAATGACCAAATTCTTTTCAAATATTGCAACGAAAATGGTGTAATTACTGAGGGGGCCAATCCAAATGGTGCTACTCACGGCATTGCTGGCATTTGCAACGCCAACAGAAATGTCTTTGGCATGATGCCACATCCTGAGCGAGCGAGCGAACTTGAGTTAGGAAATATGGACGGACGCTTTATGTTTGAAAGCCTCTTGGAACATGCTTTGGTTAGTTAATTCTACTCTGGCACTTTACACACACTGTTTTGTACGGCGTACAAAAGGCGTGCTAAAAAAAAGGACTAAATGGGTTGATTTAATTTTTGAAGGTTAAAAATTTTCAATTTTTAACCTTCAAAAATTAAATCAACCCGAAGAAATACTCCTCAAGAACGCCTTTTGTACGCCGTACAAAACAGTGTGTGAAAAGTGCAAGAGTAGAATTATTAACTCATAACTTATAATTAAAAAAAATGCCTTGTTGATTGTTTCAGCAAGGCATTTATTTATTTCAAGTAAATGACAATATTTTACTTTTTATTTCCATATAAAAAAGTAATTTTGTGTTTGTAATATGACTTATATCATTGTTTATCAATACTTTATACAATTTGATTATTAACATATTCCCTTAACAAGATGTTTGTGCAATAAAAATTATAGATGGCAACACCTCGGCGTTTTAGAATATTGCTGACAGCTCGTTTGCTGTTGCATTATCGTGAGCATACCCTTTACTTGATGCAAACAAAGGGTAATGGTGGTGGCTATACTCTACCTGGCGGACGCATAGAAGGTGAAGAATTTGCTAAAGAAGGACTTATTCGAGAGGCTTTTGAAGAAGTAGGCATTACTGTTTCAAAAAAATCGTTAAAACTCGTTCATGTGATGCACAAGCGATTGAACAGCACCGTTGAAATTATATTTTTTTACAAAGCATCTAAGTGGAAAAACGAGCTGAATGTGAAGGAATTGGAAAAATTTTCTAAATATGTTTGGCTTCCCGACGATGAGCC
>JAYTMW010000839.1:0-9605 GCA_043728105.1 Saprospiraceae bacterium
CTTTCTACGGGTTCTTTTACCCCACATCCTTCGGTTTCGACGCTTTCAAATGCTATGGATGTGGGCAATCCGTCTAACTTTGCCCGCATGATTGACCTGTTTGGAGGGGCTGAAAGTTCCACGTGGAACAACATGAAAGGCGATATTGTAGGCTATACCTTTGATGATAAGACCACAAAAGAGGCTATGAAAGAGGTAGATAAGCGGTATAATTACATCATTGACCCTCATGGGGCAGTCGGATATTTGGCTTTGAAGGCTTATCAAAAGACCTCAAATGCTATTGGAGTGGTCTTAGAAACAGCACATCCTGCCAAGTTTTTACCTGATGTTGAGGCTGTTTTGGGTAGAAAAATAGAAGTACCTGAGCGTTTGGCAGCCTTAGCGGACAAGAAAAAGGAGTCAATACTGAGGGGTATAGACTTTGAAAGTTTCAAAGCTTGGCTATTAAAAACCTATTAATTCGTGTTCCACGTGGAACTTTTTAGAGATTTTAGATAGTTAGAATTGGGATTTTAGAAAGAAAACGCTTAGAGTTAAAGGATTGAAATGAACACTGATTCATTTTAATCCTTTTCTTTTTACAGTATATCGGTCTAATATCTCAAATCTAATATCTCAAATCTCCCAAAAGTTCCACGTGGAACAAACAAAAGGCACGTTTTTTTCGACATAAGACTATGATTTTTGATTTAAACTTGCCTACATTTACATACTAAAATGAAGTGAAAAAGCTATTTCCAAATTAAAATCAAAATCAATTACTATGCAAAAAGTCCTTACGCTCGTCTTTGTTTCGCTATTTTTTGCTCCAATACTGAGGGGCCAAATCACAAAAGGCTTCGATGATAAGTTTAGACAGTTGGAAGAAATCCTTCCAACGCCTAATAATTATCGGACAGGTTCGGGTGCGCCAGGTCATCAATATTGGCAACAGCAAGCGGACTACAAAATTACGGCTGAATTAAACGATGAGAATCAATCCCTTTCGGGTGAAGAATCCATTGTTTACACCAATAATTCGCCCGATGCTTTGAGCTATATTTGGTTACAATTAGACCAGAATAACCATAGCAAAGATGGCTTTGCGGCAAAGGTGCGTCAATCAACTATCAAAACCAAGATGGATGCAAAGGCGATGGAACGCCTTGACCCGCAATATGATTACGGTCATAAGATAGATTGGGTACGGGATGCAAGCAATCAAGGTTTGAAAACGCAGATAGTTGAGACCATGATGCGGATAGATTTGCCTAAGCCTTTGCTAAAAGGTGAGAAGTTTTCGTTCAAAGTGAAGTGGCATTTTAACATAGTGGATAGGTTGAAGATTGGTGGTCGTGGTGGTTGGGAGTATTTTGAGGAAGATAAAAACTACCTTTACACGGTGGCTCAATGGTTTCCCCGTATGTGTGTTTACTCGGATGTGACGGGTTGGCAGAACAAACAGTTCTTAGGTTCAGGTGAGTTCACGTTGCCTTTTGGTAATTACGAAGTGTCTTTGACGGTACCTTCCGATCACATAATTGGTGCGACGGGAACACTACAAAACCCTGCGCAAGTCTTATCGCCTAAGCAAATGGAGCGTTTCAATAAAGCCAAAACGAGCTTCGATGTGCCTGTTATTATCGCCAATGAAGCCGAAGCACGGGAAGCTGAAAAGACAAAAGTAACGACTAAAAAGACTTGGATTTTCAAGGCAGAGAATGTGCGTGACTTCGCTTTTGCCACCTCTCGAAAGTTCATTTGGGATGCAATGGCGGTGAAACAAGAGGACGGCACAACGCCTTTGGCTATGTCTTTTTATCCAAAAGAAGGCAATCCGCTTTGGGAGAAATACTCTACAAAATTGGTGGCGCATACTTTAAAATGGTATTCTCATTACACTTTTCCGTATCCATATCCCGTGGCGATTTCTGTTCATTCGGACGATATTGGTATGGAATATCCGATGATTTGTTTCAACGGTGGTCGCCCAGAAAAAGATGGTACTTATACTGAGGGGGCAAAAGGTTTTATTGTAGGTGTGGTTATTCACGAAGTTGGGCATAACTATTTCCCCATGATTGTCAATTCGGATGAACGCCAATGGACTTGGATGGATGAAGGTGTTAACTCATTCATTCAATATTTAGCGGAGCAACAATGGGAGCGAGACTATCCAAGTTGGTCTGGCCCAGCCGATAAGATTACTTTTTACATGAAAAGCGACCCTAATAAATTAGAGCCGATTATGACCAATTCTGAATCGCTTCGAGACTTTGGCAACAACGCATACAGCAAACCCGCAACGGCTTTGAACATTTTGAGAGAGACGGTTATGGGTCGAGAGTTGTTTGATTATTCGTTTAAAACGTATGCCAATCGTTGGAAGTTCAAACACCCAATGCCTTCCGATTTGTTTCGCACCATGGAAGACGCTTCGGGTATGGATTTAGATTGGTTCTGGCGTGGCTGGTTTTACACAACTGATTATGTGGATGTGGCTTTGAGCAATGTAAAAATTTATCGCATTGATTCTAAAAATCCTGAAAAAGAAATGGCGATGCGCAAAGCGGAAGATGCCGCCAAACCTCGCAATATTTCAAGCATCAGAAATGAAAAAGGCATCACTCAAACGCAAGATGAAAAGGACAAAAGTTTGCGTGATTACTACACCGACGACAGCCCTTACACCGTGGATGTTTTAGCCAAAGAAGAATATGATAAATATGTGGCAGGTTTGAGTAAAGAAGAAAAAGTGCTATTGGAAAGTGGTTTCAATTTCGTTGAATGTACTTTTGACATGAAAGGAGAATTGCTTACGCCCATCATCGTTGAGTTAGAATTTGTGGACGGCACAAAAGAATTGCACAAGATTCCTGCCGAAATTTGGCGCATGGGTGATAAGAAAGTAACGAAGGTTTTTAAAACCAATAAAGAAGTAAAACAAGTTGTCATTGACCCGTATTTGGAAACTGCCGATGTGGAAACGTCTAATAATTATTTTCCAAATAAAACGGCTTTGTCTCGTTTTGAAATTTTTAAACAAAGACAGGGTGGCGGTGAGAATCCGATGCAGCGTCAGAAGCGGATGAAAGAGAAGGAAGTTAAGAGTGGTAATTAGTTTTATTTTAAAACTAAGTAAAACCGCTTTTTGAGTGAAAACTTGAAAAGCGGTTTTTTCTAATCTTTTAAAACCAAAATACTGAGGGGGTTCGTCTTCAAAAAAAACGGTTTGTCCAAATTCACTAAAATTTGTAAAAGCAATTCTCTAACTTTACTCCTTATCAATAATCAATCAACCACTTTATAAATTCATAAAGTCATGAGAAAATCTTTTTTACTTGCCTTCGCAATCCTTTTCGTTGCGCCAATACTGAGGGGCCAACAAATCACAAAAGGCTTCGATGATAAATTTCGTCAGTTAGAGGAAATTTTACCAACGGCTAATAGTTACCGTACCGCTTCGGGTGCGCCCGGTCATGAATACTGGCAGCAACAAGCCGATTACAAAATCAAGGCGGAGTTGAACGATGCTACGCAGTCCATGAATTGCGAAGAGACCATCACGTACACCAATAATTCGCCCGATGCCTTGAACTACCTTTGGTTGCAACTCGACCAAAACACGCATGATCCAAAAGGCATTGCAACGCAAGTGGATCAACAAAAAATTGAGGACAAAATGACGGCGGCTCAATTAAGCATGATGCATTTGACGGATGACTATGGTTACAAAATTGAATCCGTAAAAGACGGTTTGGACAAAGCTATGCCATTCACGATTGTTGAAACCATGATGCGGGTTGATTTGCCCAAGCCGATGCGCAAAGGTGAAAAGGTGACGTTGAAAGTAAAATGGAATTTCAAAATCGTTGATAGATTGCGGGTAGGCGGTCGCAGTGGTTGGGAATATTTTAAAGAAGATGACAACTACCTCTACACGGTGGCGCAATGGTTTCCTCGTATGTGCGTGTATTCAGACGTGACGGGTTGGCAGCACAAACAGTTTTTGGGCGCAGGTGAATTCACGTTGACTTTTGGAAATTATGAAGTGGCGTTAACCGTTCCCGCCGACCACATCGTGGGGGCAACGGGAACTTTGCAAAATCCACAACAAGCCTTGACGGCAAAACAGTCGGAGCGTTTCAACAAAGCCAAAACAACTTTCGACAATCCTGTTATAATTGTAACGGAGGCAGAAATTCGGGAAGCTGAAAAAACAAAGTCAAAAGATAAAAAGACTTGGATTTTCAAGGCGGACAATGTGCGTGACTTTGCGTTCTGTTCGTCTCGTAAATTTATTTGGGATGCTATGGCAGTGAAGCAAACCGACGGCACAACGCCATTAGCGATGTCCTATTATCCAAAAGAGGGCAATCCGCTTTGGGAAAAATATTCCACAAAGGCGGTTGCGCACACAATGAAATGGTATTCTCAATACACTTTCCCTTATCCGTATCCCGTGGCTATTTCGGTTCATACCGATCAAATTGGTATGGAATATCCAATGATTTGTTTCAACGGAGGTCGCCCCGAAAAAGATGGTACGTATAGCGAGCGAGTGAAGTATGGTATGATTGGCGTTATCATTCACGAAGTGGGTCACAACTATTTTCCGATGATTGTCAATTCTGATGAACGTCAATGGACCTGGATGGATGAAGGTTTAAATTCGTTCCTACAATTTCTCGCCGAGCAACAATGGGAGCGTGACTATCCGAGCCGCAGAGGGCCAGCCGCTAATTTGGTGGATTATATGAAAGGTGATAAGGCTCGCCTTGAACCCATTATGACGAACTCTGAATCACTCCGCCAGTTTGGCAACAATGCTTACGGAAAACCCGCAACGGCTTTGAATATTTTGAGAGAAACCGTGATGGGTCGTGAGGCATTTGATTTTGCTTTCAAAACCTACTCTACCCGTTGGATGTTCAAGCACCCGATGCCTGCCGATTTGTTCCGCACCATGGAAGATGCGTCGGGTACTGATTTGGATTGGTTTTGGCGTGGTTGGTTCTACACAACCGATAATGTGGATATTGCGGTGGACAATGTGAAAACATTTAGGATTGATTCAAAAAATCCAGAAGTAGAGTTTGCGGCAAAAAAAGAAGAAAGTAAAGCCAAGCCCCGCAATATTTCAAGCATTCGCAATGAAAAAGAAATCAAGCAAACGCAAGATGAAAAAGATAAAAATTTGCGTGACTACTATACCGACGACGACCAATTTGCGGTGGATGCTTTGAACAAAGAGGAATATCAAAAATATGTGGCAGGTTTGACGGATGCTGAAAAGAAAATGATGAGTGAAGGCATGAATTTTTATGAAATTACTTTTGACATGAAAGGCGAGTTGCTTTCGCCCATTGTGGTTGAGTTGCAATTCACGGATGGTACGAAAGATTATCACAACATTCCTGCGGAGATTTGGCGCATGGGTGATAAAAAAGTAACGAAGGTTTTTAAAACAAATAAGGAATTGAAGCAAGTCGTGCTTGATCCATATTTGGAAACCGCCGATGTAGATACCAACAATAATTATTTTCCACCAAAACCTCAAATGAGTCGTTTTGAAGTTTTCAAACGGGGAAGTCAAGGCGGCGGAGAAAATCCGATGCAGAGAGCAAAGCGGGCGAAGGAAAAAGAGAAAGCACCGAGTAATGGTGGTGGTAAATAATTTGTTCAATTTTATTTGAAAATACTGAGGGGGTACTTCTACACGAAGATATCCCCTAAATATTTTGTAAAAAACTGGATTCTCAAAAGTCAAATAAGTCTTTAGGCGAAACTTTTAAAGCCTCTGATATTGCGTAAATGGTACTAATTGTCGTATTCACTTCTCCTCTTTCTATCCTTCCAACTTGATTTACAGGAACATCTGCCTTGTGCGCCAATTTCTCTTGGGACAAGCCACTCTCTATTCTGAGCCTAAAAAGCCTTTGACCAAAAGCTTGTATATACTCTTTGTTCCTTATACTTATCACAGGAGCAAAAGAAGACTATACGGGAAATATTTATTAACACATATATAGGTTATTTAAAAAAGATTTATTATATTTATAAATGTTTTGCAAAACACAGGAACAAACCTGAACATCCTTTAAAATAGTAAGGCGCAGATGCCGAAAAGCGAACGAGTAGGCACATCAAATAAATAACACATTCAAAATGAATCTCAATCAAAACAAATCCTATTGGCTTTTAGCCTTTTTATTTCTTATCTTTGGTTTGGCTTTTAATAGCTGTAAACAAGAAGATGCTCTTTCCAGTAATTCTGATTGGAACAGACCTTTATCATCAGAAGTCTTAGAAGCTAAGGCTTGGTTTGACAAAAAATCAGTTTTGAACGTTAAACCCATTTGGCAATTAGCAAAAGTCGAAGGTAATATTGTTGAAATACCGATTGAAGTAGATGGTCAGCTACAAATTCCAAGTTTGAAACAAGATAAAGTAATGTTTGGTAAACAGAGGCTATATTTTGTAAAAACAGATAAAAATGCTGGTGGTGCTATCGTAAATTTCTTACCTTTTACGGAGTTTAAAGGACGCATAAGAGAAGTTTCTATTCTAAATTATAAGAAGCAAAATTTTAGTGGTCTAATAACCGTTAAAGATTTGAATGATAATTTTTTGCGTGGCATTCATTGCAAAGATGGTGTTTTTGTTAGTAAAATAAATCAGAAGAAAATCATTGCGGGTCAATTAAATACACGAGGATGTACATGGGTAGAAGAATTGTACGCTTGTGGTTCTGTTTGTTCTGGGGGTGTGTGCGGAGAACCTCAATGTAGTTCAAGACAGACTTGGGTTTGCGACGATGTCGACCCGTTTCCACAGCCAGATCCTTGTGCCGATGGTAGTTGTAATGATGGTTGTCCTTTTGGACTTTGTAATGAGGATGGTGGACCTGATAGTGGTGGTGGACCTGGCCCAAACCCTGATCCTAACGACGACGAGGCATCAGATGGGATTCTGAATGCTAACAAAAGTACAAAAGTATCAACTTTTATTTCTAAATACTGTAATGCTTCTGTAAATAATCATCCACGAGAAGCTGGTTGTGATTATCCAGCATTATATGAACTCACTGTAGGACAAATTGAAGCTAATAGGAGTCAGAATTGTTATAGTACTGTGTGGAAATTCGTAAGCCAAGAAAGATTTAGAAAGCCTGGCCAATGGAGACGCTGAAAACGTTATCATAATAAATTGGCAACTTGAATATGTTTGATCTTATTCTGAGCGAACCAATCTGGGTAAAAAAATACTTTTTTGAATTAACTATGGTGTTTATAATAAATTCAATGTGTTCAAGTTGTCAGTATTTTATCAAAAAAAAATTATTGATTATGATAAAAAAAAATACGTATATAGCTATAATCATTTTTCAATTTGGTGAAATCGAAATTGAATTTGAAGAGGCGTTCATTACAGTTCATGGCAAAACAAGAGATGAGGCTTATGCGAAAGTAGAGAAATTTATCAATCATGAAACCGCAAAACCAGGTCGATTAAAAAATTATAAATTTGTTAAAATTCATTTTTTTGACGATGTCTTATTTGATAAAACGAAAAACGAATGGTTCATGTATTCCAGATATTTTAAGAATTTAATTGCCTATGAAACTGTTACTAATCAACAAAGAGGAGAAAATTAGAGGTTACAAATTAGTGGAAGTAGAAATAGTGGACGATGTATTATTTGAGAAAAAAAATAATGTGTGGCATATAAACTCAAGATTTTTCTTGGATTGGAAGGCTTACAGAAAATTTAGAGAAATGATTGATATAGTAGAAGTAGATAACAGAAAAGAATAGTATACCATTAAGTGAAGACTATAAGTAATGGTCGGAGTGTGTGTATCACTCCGACTTTATTTTTACATAAAAAACATCAAATCAATGACTATACATTATAAAATTATAATATTTTTAATCCTCATCAATCACCCCTTTCAAAAAGAAATTGAACAAGCCGTAAAATTTCTAAAAGAAAATAAAGCAACAATTTTAGACATTAAAAACACCTCAAATACTGAGGGGTCAGAAGCCTTATCCATTGTCTTTCCAGAAATAATTAGATGGTCTGTCTTTCAAGATTTTGTTGAATCAAAGGCATTAGAGACGATTTATGTTCAAAATGGAAGAGAAAAAGCTAATTTTTCAATCGGTCATTTTCAAATGAAGCCAGGGTTTATTGAAGATTTAGAAAATTATATAGCTACACACAAAGAATTGGCTACTTTCAATTATGTAGTTATAAATGATAAATCTGAAAAAGATAGTCGAAAAATGCGTATTTATCGCTTGCAGCAATTGTCTTGGCAGTTACGTTATGCACACGTATATTGGCTTGTGGCAAAAGATAAATTCAAAGACAAAGTATTTAAAGATTCAAAAGACCGAGTACGATTTTTCGCTGCCGCTTATAATTATGGATTTCTTAGACCCGTTGATGAGATTGAAAAAAGAATCACACAAAAATCTTTCCCCTTCGGAGTCAATTATAAAAAAGAACAAGTAGCCTACACTGATTTAGCCGTCGAATTCTTTGAGAAATATGCTAAAGAGTTTGAAAAATAAAGGACTATAAATTGTAATGTAAAAATACTAAAGGGGTGTCGATTTTTTGTTAGGAGTAAATATTAAGAAAAACCATTGAAATGGATAAAGTAATGCAATATCGAAAACTTGTTAGGGGAATGTTGACGGAAATAGCCGACAGATTTCGCCGTAATAGCAATTGGGAAATCATTGAAGCCTTTGACGAAGAACATGGTCAGTATATTTTATTTACGGACGGTTGGCAAGGCGAACACCGTGATTATGGTTGTTTTATGCACCTTGAAGTCAAGGCGGATGGTAAAATTTGGCTGCGTCGTGATGGAACAGATTTAGATATTGGTCAAGATTTATTGGATGAAGGTGTGCCGAAATCAGATATTGTGTTAGTTTTTCATTCGCCACAGAAAAGAGAATGGACGGGTTTTGCAGTGGCTTGATATACTTGATTTTTAATTATGAGTTTATTATATTTACATCAAATTCAATCAAAAAAATCGACTCCATACTGAGGGGGTCGATTTTTTTTTATTTTTGCAAGAAAAAAAGATATTGTTCACAATGGAAGGACACAAGGATAAATTTATAGAATTAGAAAAAGTAATTGGGAGTAAAAATCCGAGGTTGCTGAAAGCCCTACCTAATTTTGTTCTAAATTATTTAAAAGGGGTCATTCATCAAGATAAAATCAATGATTTTATTGATAGAAACGGACATCTACGTAATGTGGATTTTGTCGAAGCCGTTTTTAAAGAATTTGGGGCCATTGCCCACGTCAAAGGTTTGGAACACGTGCCTGCAACGGGCGGCTGCATCATAGCGGCAAATCATCCGATGGGTGCCGTGGATGCCATGGGCTTGATGAAAATGGTGGGGCAGAAGCGGACGGATATGCGTTTTTTTGTCAACGATATTCTACTAAATTTAACTAATTTTGGAGAGCTTTTCGTCGGTGTGAACAAACACGGAAAAAATCCCAAAGAAAATTTACGTTTGATGGATGATATATTTGCTTCCGATAATTGTGTTTTATTTTTCCCTGCGGGTTTGGTTTCGAGAAG
>JAYTMW010000840.1:0-5533 GCA_043728105.1 Saprospiraceae bacterium
GCGTTAAACCCAAATTGGTTTTTGCGGCATCAATACGTTGATAAATGATTTCGGCAGCCGTATGTCCGTGTGCTGCCCAGTGCATTTTATTTTGTACTGTTTGGAAGAATTGAATAGACATATTGGCTTTCGGGTCATAATCAATACTTGTGGCGTAAATATCCAAAACCATACGCCAAAACACTTTTTCAGAAGACCTAATATCTCGAATACGAGCCAATAATTCTTGAAAATAATTGCCACCGCCCGCTTGTTTCAAGAGTTCATCGTTCATCGTAAAACCTTTGACAATATACTCTTTCAGACGTGCCGTTGCCCACTGCCGAAACTTTGTACCTTGAAGACTTTTCACCCGATAACCTACCGAAATGATGACATCTAAATTGTAACAATTCGTCGGTTTGGTAGAAAAATCGGAAATTCCGATTTTTCTCATTGAATATTGCTCTTGCAGTTCTTGTTCTTTATAAATATTTAGAATATGCTCATTTATTGTAGAACGAGATTTTTGAAAAAGCTCTGCCATTTGGTCAATAGTCAACCAAACAGTTTCATTGTCTAAACGGGTTTCAATTTTGGTTTGCCCGTCTTCGGATTGATATATGATTATTTTGCTATCCTCCATTTTATACTTTTTTAGGGTGTAAAAATAAAATTTATTGTGGCAAATACATAAAGCATATTACTTGATTTTCAGAAAAGCACCCCCTCAGTAAAAAACCAAAAACCGCCGTGCAAACCCAACAGTTCACAAGGCGGTTTTATTTTTCAGACACAACAAACCACTAAAAAACTCACTTTCCCTTCAAACAAGCGGCCACAAAATCCACAAAAAGCGGATGCGGATTTTCAGGCGTACTCTTCAATTCAGGATGAAACTGAACACCCACAAACCACGGGTGCTTCGGAATTTCGATGATTTCAACCAAACCTGTTTCGACATTGATGCCCGTTGCGACCATGCCAGCGGCTTCAATTTGAGCCAAATAATCGTTGTTAAATTCCCAACGGTGGCGATGACGTTCTTGAATATTTGTGCTTTTATAAGCCTCGTAAGCCTTCGTTTTTTTCTTAATCTCACACGCATAAGAGCCTAAACGCATGGTGCCACCTTTTGTAGAAATCTTTTTTTGTTCGGGCATCAAGTCAATAACTGGATTTTTTGAAGTAGGATTTACCTCCGTGGAAGCCGCATCTTTTAAGCCCAAAACATTGCGTGAAAACTCTACTACGGCAGATTGCATACCCAAGCAAATGCCAAAAAAAGGCTTATTATTTTCTCTGCAATATCGAATCGCCTCGTATTTTCCTTCGATGCCACGCTCGCCAAAACCGGGTGCAACCAAGATGCCGTCCAAGCCACTTATCAGTTTTATGACATCTTTTTTATCTTTTTCAAGGTCTTCTGAATGAATCGGCACGACCCTTACTTTACACTCATTAACAGAACCTGCATGTATAAATGATTCATAGATAGACTTATACGCATCTGGCAATTCATTATATTTGCCTACTAATCCAATTTTGACTTCATTTGACGGATTTTTCAGCTTACCGAGAAACTCTTTCCATTTCTTCAATTCAGGTTCACGACGGTCGGGCAAACGCATTTTATACAGCACCACGGTATCCAATTTTTCTTTCAACATCAAAAGCGGTACGTCATAAATGGTCTCGGCATCCATAGCCTCAATTACACTCGCTGAATCCACGTTGCAGAACAAAGCGAGCTTCCTTTTGATGTCCATACTGAGGGGGTGTTCGGTGCGACATACCAAAACATCGGGCTGAATACCTGCGCTCAAAAGCTCCTTGACAGAGTGCTGAGTCGGCTTCGTTTTTAGCTCTTTGGCGGCTGAAAGGTAAGGTATCAAAGTGAGGTGAACGACGAGACAATTGTCGCTGCCTAATTCCCAACGCAGTTGACGAAGGGCTTCAAGATAAGGCAAAGATTCAATGTCACCAACCGTGCCACCCAATTCCGTAATGACAATATCATATTTATTGGAAGCACCCAAAAGTTGCACTCTGCGCTTAATTTCGTCGGTGATATGCGGCACAACTTGCACTGTTTTTCCCAAGTATGCACCTTCCCGCTCACGGTTGATGACGGTTTGGTAAATCCGTCCCGTAGTCACGTTATTGGCTTGCGAAGTTGGAATGTTGAGGAAACGCTCGTAATGCCCAAGGTCAAGGTCGGTTTCTGCGCCGTCGTCTGTAACATAACACTCGCCATGCTCATACGGGTTGAGCGTGCCAGGGTCAATATTCAAGTACGGATCGAACTTTTGAATGGTGACGGAAAACCCACGTGCTTGAAGTAGCTTTGCGAGAGAGGCGGCAATAATGCCTTTGCCTAATGAAGAAGTTACGCCACCTGTGACGAAAATGTATTTTGCCATAATATGTATAATTACGGGGTGTAAAGGTAGAACTTTGAATTTTAAAAGGCGAAATACTGAGGGGGTAGTTTTTTTAATTTTTTTTTAGCACTTTTGCATTCTATTTAAGAAAATCAAATTTTAAACATAAACGCACTATAATCAATCATTTAAATAGTAAAAAAAACTTGCACATGAATTCATTGCCCTTACATAGTCTATTAAGTTTGGATATTTTTGACACGATTCTTGCATCTACAAATAATCTTAACAATTATTTGTACCGAATCTATCCAAAACTTTACAGAATTATGGTAGCAGCCATGAGATTTTTTCTCATCCTCCCTTTTTTTACAATTCTTCCTTTTAGCTGTAACAAAAACGTCGTAACCGATGCTTGCGACAATCCCGAATTTGCCGTAGTCGAAAATTTTTCAGTTTTCAGATTGATGAATGGAACGATAACTTATAGAGCCAAATTTGCCATTGATGCAGACGGTTCGCCACGTGCGTATGGCCCTAATAATACAGGTTTGGACTTAACAGAACATGCGCTCAATGGTACGACTTGGGTGGGTGTCGTGACGGATGATGATGGTGTGCCAATCGTTCAAAAAGCGGGCAATCCTTATCCTGGTTTGTATGTGTCTCAAACCTCACTTATTGACACGACGTATAAAAAAAATGATCCACGTTGTTATGTTGATGCAGAGAAAATACCTTATATTGTTCTGCCTGAAACGTTGATGATAATGGCAGATATGAAAATTGGTGATATTGGCTATGCTTATAATCCAAAAACGGGCAAAGGAGCTTATGCTGTGTTTGCAGATGTGGGGCCAGAAGGTTTATTGGGCGAAGGTTCTATTCGTTTAGCAAAGGATTTAGGGGTCGCAAATGTGAGTCCACGGGATGGTGGTTTGGAAGGTGCAGCGATTCAATATGTTGTTTTTCCAAACACCAGTTTAGGTAATGGCAAGCATCCGACTTACGAACAAATCAATAATATTGGAAGAAGCCAGATGTCGAAATTGGGTGGCGAAAGTACGGTTTTGAAGTGTTTTTAAGTTATATGAAGACCTGTATCTTACATCAAAAACAAGCTATCCAAAGTCAAAACCTTTTGAACAAAACCGAGACTATGCTGATTGTGTTTTAACCCAAAAGCACTGATAAGCGTTAGAGAAATGTTCTTATTTGTTTTTGTGGTCTCTTTAAAAACCCGCATTTTTTGAGCTAATTTTTCAGCATAGCTTTTTGTAAGGCTGAATGATTCGGTATTGAATTTTATCTCGAAAATATTTATCATTTGGTCGCTTCTGTCAAGTAACATATCAATTTGTGCGCCCTCCTCGGTGTCAGTTCCTTTTTTATAAAATGTAGCGGATTTAGAGTATATGCCCCCAATACTCATGGCTTGTTTGATTGAAGGCAAATGTTTCAAACATAGGCTTTCAAAAGCGTAACCCGTCCACGTTTTATAGGTTTGGGTTTGGCTAAGTTGTTGCCAAATACCGCTCCCTTCGTTGGCGTTATTTTCAATAAATTGAAGATAAAACAAGGAATATTCATCCGTGAGACGATAAATCATATCTTTTTTGATTTTACCATAAGGATAGTATGCCGTTATAAAACCTGACTCGTCAAGTTCCTTTAAGATGCGGCTTGTCTTACCATTTTCGGGCAATTTACTTATGGCCAAAATGGCTGCACGAGTCAATCCTTGTTTAGCGGATGCAAGGGCTTTTATGACGGCAATATGCTTTTCAGCATTGTCAAAAAGAGATGGATATAGACGTGAAAACTCGGTTTTTAGAATACCCTCGTCAGCAAAACATATATCATCAATGTTTTGAATCGCACTTTTATCACCTTTTATTTCTTTCAAATAATGGGGTACGCCGCCCAAAGCCATATAGATTTGGACAATTTGATAACGGTTAAAGTCAATATATCGGCTTTGGAAATAACGTTCTGTTTCTAATAAAGTAAATGGTTTAAGATGAATACGGCGCGTGATGCGGTTGTGCAAACCACCACGATCGTTGACCACATTCTCAATCATCCAAGAAGCTGCCGAGCCACAAATAACAACAACGACGTTTTTATTGACTGCCCAACTGTTCCAAAAATAGCCCAAACCCCGAATAAAGCCCGATTTGTGAGAATCGAACCAAGGCAATTCATCAAAAAAAATAACCTTACGCTCCGTATCTTTCAATTGGTCAATGGCAGAACCGAGCAAATAAAAGGCTTCTAACCAATTGGCAGGTTTATAAACTAATGCGCCATTTTGAAAAGTCTGATTTAGGCGAGACGCAAAGTTTTGCAATTGTTCGGTCAAAGGAGCATTTTGAACTCCCGTGGCTTCAAATACTATTTTTTCTTTGTAAATATGCTTGATTAAAGCTGTTTTGCCCACCCGCCTTCTTCCCAAAACGGCTACCATTTCGGCTTCGTTTGACCGCAGAGCTTCATCTAATATTGCCGCTTCTTTTTCACGACCTATAAATCGTAGTTCCATATAAAAATGTTTTGTTTTTTAATAGAATAGAGATTTCGCCACTAATAGATTTTTATTGCCTGTCGAAATGTGTACAGAAAATTATAGATTTCGCCGCTAATAAAATTTTATTACCTGTCGGAATGTGTATAAAGGTAAGCACATTTCGCCACTAATAAAAATTTATTGGTGACGAAATCTATAAAATATATAATTTTGATTGAGATAGCATGTGTTTTAGAGATAAAACTATGGTAGTCAGCCAAGCCAACACACAAAACTCGAAACCTTATGTTGATACCCCGAAATACTGAGGGGGTCTCTCCATGTTCTTCCCTATTGGATATTTTTTTTATGAAAATAAGAAAGAGGTAGGTATCCGTGCGCTGATTAAACGCTATCAAGTAGCTTACGGATTTATCCGACCTGTGCGATTAAAATTTTACAGTCCAATCGGGACGGGTCATATTGTAGCGGCGGATTTCAATCCGCCAAAAGAATGTGTAGATTTTTATAGAGTCCCATCGGGACGGCGCATTTAGTCTTTTATATGCGCCGTGCCTACGGCACTCAATTAACTTTTTCACATGTTTTTTCGGCGGATTGAAATCCGCCGCTACAATATGACCCGTGCCTACGGCACTTTATA
>JAYTMW010000841.1:0-2704 GCA_043728105.1 Saprospiraceae bacterium
TTGTGTTTTTTTGTTCGGAATTAAAGCCCTTTTTCTTTACGTTTAATTTTAAAAAATAGGTCCATTGCCTTATTTCTTGGAATATTTTAAACTCTTGTTGTCTGAAATTAGCATCAATTTTTAAAATATCCAACATCGTTTCCATTCTATCAACAAGGAGATTTTGAAGTAAAAAAAAGTCGAGAAGACTATCAAAACTGGTATTCACACCTATCTGTTTTTCCAAATAGTTTGTTATCAAAAACAGACTATCTCTCATGCTGCAACCAAAGCAAGGAGCGTTAGAATCCTCTTTTTGGAAATATGCTTCTTGGATTTTGTAAGTGTTTGGAATCCCTTCTAAACTAAATACTTCTTTTTGAAAAATGTCGTAACACTTTTCAAATACATTACTTATCATTTTCATTTGGTTTTTTTATAATTTAAAATAAAACACATACATTTGGTTTCAGAGTCAGTCTCTAACATAAATTAAACAAATAGAGTACCACCAAATGGCAAAAACATAGTCCCCAGACTCTATTTTTCAGTTCAGTACCGCTTTTCTTTAAAATAAATGAATCAAAAGTATCAAAATAAGAGTTACATTTATAAAGAATAATTACCAAGTGAAATATTCTATAAATCAAATGTGCAATAACCTAAACAAAAAATAATGCTCCGAATACCCTTCTCTTTTCTGTCGAAAAGTAAGTTAAAAGCCTATTGTGTAATGATGGCTTTGGTTTTAATGACCCCCTCAGTATTTTCACAAGTTTTAACCTCGTTGCCTGATTCTGTTCAACGTGCTTTGGCTACCTTGCCCGAATCTAAACATGATAGTGTTTATAAAAAGTTGGGTGCAGCCTTGTATCAAAAAGGTACGCTTGAGTCGCATAGTCAAGCAATCGATTGTTTTAAAAAAGCGTTAGAATTAGCGGAGAAACACAACCACTATGCTCTTTTTGTAGATGCCCACCAATGTATCGGCTCTGTTTATGATGCAAAAGATGAAATGCCTGAGCAAATGCTGTATTATTTTAAAAAAGCTTATGATTTATCTTCAAAATTGCATGATAGTGTTCGTTTGATGTATGCTTTTGATGTGTCTCATGCGTATAGCCGCTTGCACGATACAGTTCAGTGCATGAATTATTTAAACATTATGAAAAATTTGGGTGATAAGCTCTATGAAAAAGGCTCTGAAAATTGGGATAATTTGAATTTGAAATTGGCAACAATGGCTCTAAATACACAAGGAGTTCCAACATTTCTAAAGCTATTTAAAGATGTCAATAAAAACCGAGACTATAAAAATGGACGTTTCCCCTATCATAGCTATTTTATTTATGGTTCACATCGCTACTATTCAGAGTTAGGGGACTTTGAAAAAGCCATAAATATTTTTAAAGATGAATTAAAAATAAGTACAAAAGATTCCTCTGTATTAACCCATAATATTGCCAGAACGTATGCCAAAAAAGGTGATTTTGTAGAGGCGTTTAAATGGGCTGAAATACACATTGATTTTAAAACGAGAAATAGAAAAACCACCCAAGACAACGAGTTGGTCATCAAACTTTTGAAAACAGAAAGTGAGGTGAAAGAAAAGGAAAAAAAGTTTAAAGAAGATCTAAATCGCTATCTGATATGGGGGTTGGCTTTTGCATGTATAGCGATAGGTATTTCGGTTTATTTTTGGCGCAAAAATCATAAAAGTAAGATTGAATTAACGAAAAGAAATGCTGAAAAAGAATTATTAGTACATGAGATTCACCACCGTGTCAAGAACAATTTGCAACTCATGTATAGTTTAGCAACCTTACAATTGCCGACCATTTCGGACGAAAAAGCAAAGGATTTGTGGCAAAAAAACCTAAATCAGCTCAAATCTATGTCTTTGGTCAACGAAAAACTGTATAATACTGAGGGGGTCACTTCTTTTGAGTTGAAAGGATTTATTCAAGAGTTGGTAGAGCATTTTAAGACTTTGCATGAGGATTATAAAAATGCCCTATTTGATTTACAGTTCAAAGGTGATTTAGATGTAAATGCGGATTTTGCTGTTCCTTTTGGGCTTATTTTATCAGAGTTGATAACCAATTCGTTCAAACATGCGGGCGAAAATGGCAGCTTGGCCATTCATGTTTTCATGGAAAAAAAGGACTCCAAAAACCTTGTTTTCAACTATGCAGACAACGGGAAAGTGGGCGATTTATCTGCTCTTTTAAATAAAAAAATAGGCGGAATTTCTCTCGTTAATGATCTTGTTAGGCAATTAGAAGGAGAGATTTCTATATCAAATGAAAAAAAATTAACCTATAATTTTACATTTCCAATATGAAAACAAATCATAACTTATTCCGAATCTTAATCGTCGAAGATGAAATACTCATTGCTCGGTCTATTGAGCAATTGGCCAATTGGCATTTCGAGTGTGAAACGCACATTGCCTTGTCCGTGAATGAAGCCCACACCAAAGCACATCGAATTTTACCGCATCTGATATTGTGTGATATCAATCTTAAAGACAGTATTTCAGGCATAGATTTTATCCAAGCCTTACAAGAGCATCTCAGTTTTGAAACCATTTTTATTACGGCTAATTCTTCAAAAACCATCATAGAAAAGGCCATTTTAAGCACGCCTTCTAATTTTATCATCAAACCTTTTAATGATACGCAATTGGTGGCCGCACTGAAAATTGCGCAAAATAAACTCGCCG
>JAYTMW010000842.1:0-2610 GCA_043728105.1 Saprospiraceae bacterium
TATCTTGGTGAAGACCCTACGGCAATTAAAACGGGTATTGACTTTGCGATTCCAACGTTAATTGGTTTTATGGCAAAAAAAAGTATGAACATTGAGGGCGCAGGCAGTTTGTTAAATGTTATCAGAACGGGCAATCACACGGGCAATATTCTCAATACGCTTTCCTCTCTTTTCGATGGAAGAACCAATATGCGGAATTATACTGAAGGGGGAAGCAAAACCGTTCAAGCGTATATAGGCGATGATTCGACTAAAGTTTTAGGCTTATTAAATACAAAAGCATCCTTCAAAAAAGACAATACAGCTTCAATCGTTATGAATCTTGTTGCGCCTGTTGTTTTGAGTGCTATCAGCAAGCAAATTACGCTGCAAGATTTGCCTGTTTCGGGTTTGCGTGATTTCATGAAGGAACAGAATGGCTATTTGAGCAGTGTTTTACCAAAAGGCATTGCTGATATGTTAGGTGTGGTTGAAACAGAAGCCAAAAAGAAGCCTGTTGTTGCTGAAAAAACAGTGGCAAATAAACCCATAAAAGAAGCTGTTGCACCAAGAGAAACTGTTGACCGTTCCGATGCTGAACCGTTCCCTTTACGCACCACGATGGTTTGGCTTGGTGGCATTTGTGCTGTCATTGCATTGGGTTATGGTGCTTGGAAACTCATGGGTAATGCGCCCAAAAGTGATTCAAATTTAGCACAACAAATAGAAAATACGCCAACACCTGATCCCGTTATTCACCCGCTTTCAGACACGGTTAAAAAAGCGGTTGCAACACCTGCCACAGCATCTGCACCCGCAACATCGGGCGTACTTTTGGCAGATGGCGTAACATTAAACGTACCAAAAGGTTCTTTTGAAGAAGAGCTGGTAAATGTCGTGCGTAATCCGGCTGATTCTACTTATAAAAATAGATGGTTCATACTTGATAGATCGCCTTTTGATGGCGAAACGGCTAATTTAAAGCCCGAGGCGGCAGCTCAATTGCAAAATCTGGCGGCAATTATGAAGGCATATCCACGTGTTTCAATCAAAATTGGGGGTTTTTTGGATATTGCAGGACATAAAGCCAACTCGAAATTGGCTTCTCTTCGCTCAATCAGCGTTTTTAGAGAATTGCTCAAATATGGGGTGCAGCGTAAAAATTTGAGAGCTGATGGATACGGTTCTACGATGGCAATTGCATCTAACGATACCGAGGAAGGACGTATTAAAAACCGTCGAGTAGCGATTATTGTTAAGACAAAATAAAAAAATATTGATTTATACAAAATAAAAAAGCCTAACCTCGCATTGAGATTAGGCTTTTTTTATGCCTTCAAAAGCGGATGAGACCTCTCCGCATTGGGCGATTGACGCTCAAAATATAAGTTTGTTTTTTGTCAAAAAAATCCAATCATCTCATATATCACATCTTTTCTCCAAATATGGCAGCATTTTGGTTACATGTATTTGATAATCAATTGAATAGGTATTCACTTTAAAAACAAATGATTCTTTAATTTTATTTCTTATAAATAATTGATTATCAAAGAATTACGCTATTCATAATTTATCATTTATAATTCATCATTAACATAAGTGTTCTCGCAAAGCTATTTAACAGACTATTCAAAAATTGGAAATCCGACACTCGAAATGGTGTTATTCTCCTTTGTGTTGTCATTTTTGCTCTCCTCCCTCATCGCTTTTACCTACGATAAGACGACGCAAATGACACTGAAAAAGACCAATTTTATCCAATCTTTGATATTAAGTTCAATGATTGCAACGATGGTTTTACAGGCCATTGGCGACAATGTGGCTTCGGGATTGGGCATGTTGGGTGCGCTTTCAGTGGTTCAGTTTAGAAACAATTTGCGCAATCCACGGGATATAATTTTCATGTTTGCCGCTTTAGGTATGGGCATTTCGTGCGGTTTATATGGCTTCCATATTGCGGCTATTGGCACGGTTTTTTTCTGTTCATTGGCTTTTATTTTGCGTTTTACGCCTTATCATTTTGGGCATCAGATAGTGTGGCATTTAACGATTAAAGCCAATGAACCAATTAGTCATTCATCTGATTTTGAACGCATTATGAATCAGTTTTGCCACCTATGGACGCTTAAAAATATAGAATTCAATAAATTAGACCCAGAAAAACAGGTTCAAACCTACATCTATTCTGTTATTCTAATAGATGAAAAATCTCAAACATTCTTTTTTAGAGCGTTAGAAAACTTGAATATTTGGTCAATCAGAATGGATAAAAAAGATGAAAAATAAGTTTCTCCAACGTTTCAATATACTGCACATTTTATGGATTGCCTTATTGCCTCTAACTTGGTTTCTCCTTCGGGGCATCGAGGGGCAAAGCCATAACACCTTCTTTGGCGCAGCCGAAACGGAAGGGCAAACGCTTAATTCGGAATATGATGTGGTGGTGAAAGAACTGAAAATTAAAGTCGGACAACAAATAAAAGTGGGTGATACATTGGCTCTTTTCATGCGAGCCGATTTTGCCAACTTAAACCGACAAGGCATTGAAAAAAATCAAGAAATAAAGCAATATGAAGTAGAAAAGCAATCAAAAGTCAATGAAATCAATAGAGAAATCAGCATTTTAGACGG
>JAYTMW010000843.1:0-2545 GCA_043728105.1 Saprospiraceae bacterium
TTAATATCCCATAAAGGGTCGGGAGACCCATTTACGAGCATGCCGTTCTTTGGAGGAAATTTTGTGGCTTATTTAGAGAGACCCTCAACAAGCGGGGACACCCCTCGACAAGCGGATTATAATAATTCGAAGATTTCATTTTTACTAGTCTTATATTGAACAAGTCCAGCATATTTATCCCAATAAAATGATTGAAGATATTCCATGCCATAATTTCGTGCAGATTTGCCAGACTCAAAAAAATAACATGAATGATATTTATATTTTCCTACAGAGAATTCACTGCTATTATGGGGTTTTGAAGCCTCTAAGCCCAAAACCATAATATTGGGATTTGCTTCCAAAAGTTTATCTTTCTTAGTTATTTCTATTTCAATTAAACAATAATTAGGAAGTATAGAACTTCTATTAAATTTATCTAAATCGAATGGACATTTTGTTGGTCTGATTTCAATTGATATTGTATGATTAGTATGTTCCCCTTTCTCAAAAATGTTACATTCTTCATGGAAATCTCTTTTAGAAGAAACAAAAAATGTATCATAATTATTAAATTTACTTTTAAAAATTAAGGTATCATATAAATTGTAACAATTGATCCATTCTTTATCATTGTTACTTAGCTGCAACTGCTCACAACTACACGAATAAATGAAAATAGAGGATAACCAAATTAAATTTTTTATTGTTTTTAAAAAATATTTCATTAGTTGATAATTTTTACTTTTACATTTTTATTTTTTTTAATAAAAGGATTGTAGCTTCGGGTTTTAAGTTTTAACTACTGAATCATAAAATACTGTTTTTTAAACAGCTTCGATAATGCATTTATAGTAATCTATTATTTTAATCTTCACCATTACCCGCTTGCCCACGGTCTCTCTCAAAATACCACAAAATCTACACCAAAGAACGGGCTGCTCGTAAATGGGTCTCCCGACCCTTTACGGAATATCATAAAGGTCTTTGACCTCACAAAAAATTAGAATTACAACAACAAAGCACTGAAACAGCACCCCTCAGTATTTAGCCTTATAAAACCTCTTCAATCCAATCGTCAATCCCTTTTTTATCGGCATTGAAATTGACACCTATGGCTGTAATCACTTTATCAGAAGCCCGATACGAACCTGCATAATCTTGTTTTTTAATTTGGTCTATGCCTTCTTGGGCTGTTTTATTGAATTTGAATTCAAAAATATACACATCCGTCAAGGTTTGAACAACGCTATCGGCATGACCTTTTGACGAATGAACTTCACTGTTCACAAATACACCTAAATATTTAAAAACCAAATGAATTAATCCATGATACAGACCTTCTGTTTGTTTTGAATAGACTTCGGTAGACAAATTAGCCAAAAGAGAATCGAGTATGGTTTTTACTTTTTCTAAATTTCTTGATACAAAAGCTTTGTTTAAATCTTGTATGGTCATGCCCGTATGTATGCGTTGCGGATTTTTAGCTACATCGTCAATCAAAAACTCATACATACTGTCCCGCACTTCTTTGTTCGGATAATCTAAAACCATATCGCCCGTCATTTTATCTCTTTTTTTAACGGTCAAATAACCTGTTTGAAAAAGCAAGGGAATCAGTTCAAGATTGTCAATATCGTATTTTTCTAAAATTCTATCATTGACAATGGCGTTTTCAACATTATAATAGGTGATATGGCGCATCTGTTTCACCAAAAAATCTGGGCTGCCTGTGCTGAACCAATAATTGCGGAACTCTTGGTCAAATAAAAAATTGAGCGTTCCAAATGGGTTATACACTTCCGTAACACCATCCCAACTGTAGCCATCGTACCAAATTTTCATTTGTTTTAGAAGTTCCTCTCGGCTAATTTTAAGGTTTTCTACACAACTTTGAAGATAATCGGGAAAATAAAACTCTAATTCTTCTTGCGTATAACCCGTTAAAGCGGCATAACGTTTAGATAGTGTTATGTCGTTCAAATTATTCAAATGCGAAAAAAGGGATACTTTGGCGAACTTTGAAATACCTGTGATAAACAACATTTCCAATTGATTATCCGCATTTTTTAAAACACTGTAAAACTCTCGTAAAGTAAGCCGATTTTTTTTAGCTATGTCTATTTCCTCTTTTTCTAAATAATCAATAATTGGTTTGTCGTATTCATCTATCAATATCACGACCTTGCCATATTGAGAAGACAATGCTGTTATGAGTTCATTAAATTTAGATTTGAGGGTTGTTTTTTTTAAGGTAATATTATAAAGTTCGGCACATTCTTCTAATGTTTCGAGCAATGCTTCATTTAAACCCAATCCTTGATAATCCACAGCATCAAATGAGATATGAATGACGGGGTTGGTTTTTGACCAATCCCAATTGTTTTCTATCCAAAGTCCTTCAAACAAGACTTTGTTGCCCAAATACAATTCTTTGAGCGTGGAAATCAGTAACGATTTACCAAAACGACGGGGGCGAGATAAAAAATAGTATTTTCCCGTTGTCGCTAATTGATGGACAAACTGCGTTTTATCTACATAAACGCAGTTTTTTGCACGGATTTCC
>JAYTMW010000844.1:0-11057 GCA_043728105.1 Saprospiraceae bacterium
GTAGTTCCCATTTGATGTATTTACTCACTGTTTTGTGCTTCGCACAAAATGCGTACTTGACAGTTTTTTCTTTCGGATTGAAGTAATTTTATCAAATAAAAATTTTGAAAAATTTTTATTTGATAAAATTACTTCAATCCATTTAGTCCTTTTTTTAAGTACGCTTTTTAGCGATGCTAAAACAGTGAGTAAATACATTAAATGGGAACTACACCCCTAACCAATCACCCAATTACTCAATTTTTTAATTATACTTATGAGTTTGAATATTATTTTTGAAGATGATCAAGTGATTGTGGTAAACAAGCCCGCTGATTTATTGACGATTCCTGACCGACACGACGATACAAAACCAAGTCTTTATGGTCAACTGAATCAGAAATATGGTAAGGTTTTTATCGTTCATCGGCTCGATCGAGAGACTTCGGGTTTACTGGTTTTTGCTAAAAATGAAGCAGCACACCGTCACCTTTCCATGCAATTTGAGAACCACGAAACGTCGAAAGTGTATTTGGCTTTGTTAGACGGCGTAATGCACAACGAGTCGGGCGAGATAGATAAACCCATTGCGCCACATTCAGGCATAAAAGGAAAAATGGTAGTGGCAAAGCGAGGTAAAGATTCATTCACTCGGTATCAAGTTGTTGAAAGGTTTAAACATTTTACGCTCGTGGAAGCTAATATTTTGACGGGTCGCACCCACCAAATTAGGGTGCATTTTTTGAGCATGGGCTATCCTCTTGCCGTGGATGCGCTGTATGGAAAAAGGTCTGAGTTATTTTTATCTCAAATTAAAAAGAAAATAAAAATTGGCAAGTTTGATGAAGAACGTCCAATAATGACCCGCACGACACTCCATGCTTATAAATTGTGTTTCAAACATCCCGTTAGTTTGGAGGAGCTTACTTTCATTTCTGAAATTCCAAAAGATTTTTTGGCTTTATTGAATCAGTTGCGAAAATGGGGTATTTGATAAAAATACTGAGGGGCCTTATATTTTAAAAAATCTTACTATTTAATTCTACTTTGGCACTCTACACTTGTGAGATATTTACTCACTGTTTTTGCTTCGCAAAAAAGCGTGCTTGAGGGAAGTTTTTTGGATGGATTGATTTTTTCAAAGAAAAATTTTCAATTTTTCTTTGAAAAAAATCAATCCATCCATTTAGTCCTTTTCTGTTCATAGAGTGTCAAAGTAGAATTAAAAGCAGCGTTTTGAAACGGACAAGACTCTATATTTATGGCAAATAAAAAAATGACTGCCCTACCCTTTTAGAATTATTTCTCAAAATTTACTACCCGTAACGAGACATCTATCTGCATTATAGTACCTCAAATTGTTAAAATACCTAAAAATAAAAATTTAAGCATTACGATTTTATTGAAACTATAAAATAATTACTAAAATTGCTACTCATTTTGTACCATCGGAAATTGATAGATATTAACCTTACCTTTGGCTTGATAAAGTTTAAAGGTAGAAATAGTAAATTAGCTAATATGTTTTTAGAAAAACAAATACACCGAATCAAACACCTTTTGCCTTTCATTGCGCTTTTTGGAGGTGTTTTAAACTCAAACGCACAAGCTCCCGCAAACGATAATTGTAGTGGTGCGATACCCCTCAGTATTACAGCGCAATCAGCCAATTGTCCGACCACGACTTACACAAACGTGGGGGCAACGGACGCTAATGGGAGCAACACCTCGCCAAATCCGATTTGTTTCAACGGGTCGAGAGCGTTCAAGGATGTTTGGTTTACTTTTACGACCTCCGCAACTGGGCCACAAAACTACCGTGTTTCAATTGTTGGAACAACAACTGGAGCTTTGGTGAGTCCTCAAGCTGCCTTATACGTGGGCAGTTGTGCAACGGGTCTTTTTGAAGAAGTTTGTCGTTCGCAGCCAACTGGCAGTAGCAACACAAGTTTGAATTTTGATGCAACGGATTTGAGGGCTAATACCACTTATTACATGCAAATTGGGGGCTACCAAAGCACAGATATTGGGGGCAAATTTTCAGTGTGTGTAAAACCTTTTTCTACTTATATTTTAACACAAACGCCTCAAACCTCAACCGTAAATCAAGGTATATTGTACGACACAGGTGGGCCAAATGGCAACTATACAGATGGCGAAACCGGAGCAGCCAATGAGACTGATTTCACATTCAACATTCGTCCGCTTAGTGGCAGTTGCATTGAGATAACAATTGATAGTTTGGGTCTCGAACCCAATAATGATACTTTGCGGTTGATTGATGCCGCAACGGGTTATGTGTATGATCGTATCAGCGGCACGGCTACTCAATCTTTGATTTTTCAAGTACCTACCAACAATTTAAAAATAGAATTCAGATCAGACGGAAGCATCAATAGCCGTGGTTTCAAATTATCTTGGAAAAGTTTGACTTCTTGCACCGCAAAACCAACGCTTTGTAATGCAGCAGAAATAATTTCTGCGTTCCCTTTTCAAAAGCGTTCTTCAACTTGTAATGATTTATTGGACGGTGTTACGGAAAGCCCTTGCAACAATGACGCTTTTTTGGATGGCAAAGATCATATTTTTAAATATACCTCACAAGGTGGTCAATGCATCAGTGTCAACGTAACGAATTATTTGATTTCAGCCGTTTTAGGCTCGCCAATTTTTGGCGCACCAGAAGGTTTAAATGTTGGTGTTTATAGAGGTTGCCCCGGCAGTGGTGCTTCAGAGTGTGTTGCCAAAGGAAAATTGACAAGCCGTTTTGACTCCGCTTTCGTCCTTAACGCACGATTAGAATTGCCCGGTGACTATTACATCGTGGTTTCTAAAAAAGAATCTTGTACACCTTTTGACATTCGTATTGACGATGTGCCTTGTTTAAATCGTTTGCCAAACGCTGGATTTTGTGAGAAAAGTTTGTCTTTGAATGATTGTAGCAATATGGCGACTTCGGATATAGTTTTGGATTTAGCGGGTGGTGGTGATTCTACATTTATTAAATTTGCACCAAAATCAATCAATGCGGGCTGCATAAGTGGCTTTGGGGGCGTAAATACTTACAATTTTGCATTCTTCAAATTTAAAGCACAAGCTGATGGTAAATTTGGATTTACAATTCGTACGATAACACCCAATGAAAATTCTGACATTGATTTCAATATTTATGGCCCAATAAGTAATGAAAATGAGATTTGTTTTTTTGCAAAATCCAATCGCCCAACTCGTAGCTCTTGGGGTCAAGAAAATTCAGCTTTCTTGGGTGGTTCGGGTTACACGGGCTTAATCGGTAAATCCAACAACTTAAACGGTGTGGATATAACGCCTACCGATACTTGTGAGGATAATACAGGCGATGGCTTATTACGTCTTTTGGATGTTAAAAAAGGAGAATATTACATTGTCTTTATCAACGATTTCGATGGCAGCATCGGCACAGAGGGCGTACGTTTGCGTTTTGATGGCACTACTAATGGTGTTTTAGATTCTTTGAACGACCCCCTCAGTATTTTTAACGTCAGCAACGATACTGTGATATGCAAAGGGGCTGCCGCTCAATTATCGGCAAAAGGGGGCATCAGTTATAAATGGTCACCTGCCGCAAGTTTGAATAATGCCACCATTGCTCAACCAAAAGCGTCACCAACCGAAACAACAAATTACAATGTTTTGATACAAGGCACTTGTCGAATAGTACCAAAATCAATAAAAGTGGGCGTTTTTAACATCAATGACATACCAAATGCAACGGTTTGCAAGGGTGAAGAATTGAATTTTAACGCTGGGGAAAACTACCCCCTCAGTATTGCGACTTGGGTTTGGACTTCTTCTACGGGTAATCTATCGGACTTGAGTTGTACCAATTGTGCAAACCCAAGATTTAAGGCATCCAACACGTCGGGCGTTGTGGAGACACATATATATACAGTCACGCTCAATGCCCCAGGATGTCCTCAGTCCAAAACATTTACAATCACCGTCAATCCAGCCCCCGTTCCTCAATATGAAGTCATCACTTCGCTCACGCCTAATCGTGACACGAACGTATGTACTGGTAGCACTTTCCGTCTGTTGAAAAATGGTTTTGATAACACTGCCACCTACAAGTGGTCGTCATTTCCCGTTGCCACAATAGCGGGAGCGAATCCGTTTATAGAAGCCTTGGTGAGTACAAAATATTATGTAACTGTAACCGGAGGATTAGGTGGTTGTCCCGCAAATTCTTTGGATAGCGTTATCGTAAATGTTTTTCAAAAGCCTGTATTGAATATAATTAAAGATACTTCGCTTTGCGTCGGGGCTTTACTTTCATTGGGTAACACCAATTTGGAGGATAAAACAACCTATAAATGGACATCGCCTTCTGGAACAACAAGCATAAGTAATGCACAAATTGCAAATCCAAAATTGACAGTTCAGACAGGAAAAAATGTTTACACGCTTACGGCAACAAATCCTGGCAGATGTGAAACGATTCAAATGGTGAGTGTAACAGGCATTGACCTAACAGCGTCAATTGATACAACCGATTTTGTCAATTTGTGTAAAGGTTCTACTTTAATATTAAAAACAAAGATAACGCCTGCCACTGGTGTAACTATAAAGTGGGATTCTGATAGAGATTTTACCTTCACGAACGACGCTACCGCTACTTTGACGGTTTCTCCCATCCGAAAAACCCGTTATTTTTTGAAAACGACATTATCAAGTTGTATGCGTTTTGATACCGTAACTGTTTTGGTGGATTCATTGCCCTTCAATCGTAAAATTGAAGGTGACCCGCCACCACCATATTGTGAAAAGACCCAAATTACATTAAAGTCGCCTGAGTATGAACCCATTTTATTCAGTGGCATAAAGTTTAAATGGACACCGAATTCTAATCTTATAACACCTGATTCTTTGTACAATATAGTCGTTGCACCTAACTCAACACGAACCTACACTCGTGAAGTGACGAACGGCGTTTGTAAAGGAAAAGATACAATTTTGATAGTGATTAATCCTATTCCAAAGATTACTGTCACGCCTAACGATACTGTTTTATGTTCAAATAATTTAAAACCCATCACGTTCACCGCCACTTCTGATAAACCAAACTTGACAAAAGGCTGGAAATGGTTGGATCCGAACGGAACAGAATTGATGGAATTTAAAGATAAAACAGTAGCCACCATTTCGCCAACGCCAGGTACTTATACCGTCAAAGCTCAAATAGAAAGTTGCCCAGGAGAAGCTACTTTCAAAATTCAGATTGCTGCGCCACCACCACTGGCAGTCCCCAATAATCCCGTGGTTTGTGTTGGTGAAACGGTAAAATTAAATGTAGCAAATAGTAGTGGTACAACTTATGTTTGGACAGGCCCAAATGGTTTTGGAAGCACACTTGCTAATCCAGATAGTAAAGACGCTGGCACGTATAATGTTATCGCAACGGGTGCTAACAAATGCGAGTCAAAAGCCACTATTAATTTAACTATTGCTACGGGAACTCTTACCTTAACACCCGATACAACCGTTTGCTCTGGAAATGCTTTGAACTTGGTAGCCAACGGTGTTTCAAGCACTGGCGGTGGCGCATATCGTTGGAACACAGGTCAAACAACTCCTGCAATTGGTGCTAACACAACCGCAGCCGCTACATACAATGTGACATTTACATTCGGAAACAACTGTATCCTTTCAAAAGCAGTAAAAGTGAGTATTACACCTGGTTTATCAATTAAAATCAATCCAGATACGCTCGAACGCCGTCTGATTGACCAAGGTACAACCGTAAACTTGACGACAACTGTAAGTGGTAATGCTGGTACGCCGACCTATAAATGGACTAACAATGGCGAAGATGCTGGAACAACGTCAAACATTTCGGTCAAATTCTTGAAGTTGACCGAGAATTTCACCGTTGAAGCCACCAACCCAGCATCAGGTTGTAAAACCTCAGCGGCTATTAATGTTAGAGTGCGGATTCCGAATTATCAACTGCCCAATTCTTTTACACCCAACGGGGATAATACGAATGCAACATTTTCTCTCATTTTTGACCCTGATAACAAGTCGGGCAGATTCAATGACAATGATCCACAACCACCTTTTTATAAAGGTAATATCGTCGTAAAATCTTTTGCAGTTTATAATCGTTTGGGAAATAAGGTTTTTGAAGAAACCAATGAAACCGCTCTGAATGGCAAAACATTCTTAGGTTGGGATGGCAAAAAAAATGGTTCAGATGCTTCTTCTGATGTTTACGTTTATTTGATAAAACTGTTGATGCCTGACGGTAAAGAAAAAGTGGAAAGCGGAGAATTGAATTTGATTAGATAATTGTAATTCGTGAATGGTGATTAATAAATAATCACCATTCACGAATCAACATTTACGAACACCCCCTCAGTATTTTATAAGAAAATCACTCATTTTAACATGAAAAAACTCATTTCGATCATAATTTTAATCTTATCCACGTTGGTTTTGAAGGCTCAATCATTTGAGACCGTGATGAATAAAACCTACGTGCTACTCACCATAGCTCAAGAGCGTGACCAACAAGCGGCTGAAAGATTGGACGAAACCAAGTCCAAACGCATCAGAGTTGAAGAAGATTTGATGGACATGAAAGAAAGAAGTGGTAAAAATATTCTACAAAAAAAAGAACTTGAAAAGTTAGAAAAGCAAGTCAAATCTCTCAAGAATCAGGAAAAAGAAGTCGCCAAAATGCGTCAAGAATCCGCTGACTTTCTGTCAGATGTTACGGACATCATTAAGGATTCCGAAAAAAACCGAGCAAGGTTTATAGCCGATTATGAAAAAAGAAATGGCAAAATTCCAGATGTGAAAAACATTGATAATCAAGTAGTTACATCAACTCCTGATACACCTCAACCTAATAATACAGATAAAATTGCCCAATTGGAACATGCCGCCTCCATTCCTCAAAATCAAGATGGCTTTTCGATTGACAATAATCCGAATATTGTAACCGCTAAAGCAGATAATTTAAAAAATAAAAAAGACAAAAATAAGAAAGATAAAAAGCGAAAAAGTGATATAAATGGTAACCCTTCTGAAAATATAGTTTTGGAGAACGAAGAAGCATCGTCTGCCAAATATGTTTTATATGATTCAAAAACAGATGTCAACATCAATCCACCAGCACCAGATTGTAAAATCCTTTTTGATGACATTGATAAATTTACTGGAAAACGAAAAAAAGAAACGGATAAGATAATTTTGTTCCGACACACAGAAGATTTTATGCGCCCAAGCCTCAAGGAAAAAGATTACATCACCTGCGAGGCATGGATGTCAAGAGTGCAAGGCGGCTTCTATTTTCTTAATTTAACTTTCACCATTTTGACAAAAGAAGGGCAAAAATCATTCGGTTTTTTAGACCGCAACACGCCTTTCGTCTTCCGATTTATCAACGGCTCAAATGTTATTTTGCAAAATGCGAAAACAGATATTGGTAATTTTGATACCGAAAAAGGCATATCGGTTTATAAAGCGCAAATTCAGATGGGTGCAACGGAGGCGAAAGCCCTCGGCAGTGCAGAGTTGGATGCCTTACGTGTCACGTGGAGCGCAGGTTATGAAGACTATGAAATTTACGACATGGATGCTTTGATGAATCTTTTTAAATGCCTTGAAAAAGAAAATAAATGACCTCTTTTCACATTCATGCTGTTGAAGAAAAAGACGTAGCTGAATTATCCGATATTGCTCAACGTGCTTACATTGATCATTATACTTATCTTTGGCAAGATGGAGGCAAATGGTACACTCAAAAAATGTACGCCGAAGCGCAACTACTTTCAGAAATCAAAGACCCAAACGTAGCCTATTACATTGTTTCTCAAAACAATATTCCTTTGGGTTTTATAAAATTAAAAAAAGACTACCCCCTCAGTATTGGCGCATCTGGATTGACTTTTGGTCATGGCGAAGGGAGCAAAATTGCTCTACTCAATGCACTTTACATTGATAGAATTTACTTTGTAAAAGAAGCCACAAGCAAAGGCATTGGCAAAGCCTGTTTTGATTTTATGGAAAAACTTGCCATTACGGAAAACAAAAACAGCCTTTGGTTAATGGCTATGGATTGTAGCACCGATGCCATTCGTTTTTATGAAAAACAAGGCTTTGAAAAATGTGGTTCTTGGGTTTTAGATTTTGAAATTATGAAGCCCGAATTGAGGAACATGTCCATTTTTTATAAACAATTATAGTTTATGGATTCATCCGAACCAATCGAAACGGATTCATCCGTTGAAATATCCAATTGAAATACTCACCCAATTGTATGTTTCCTATCATGCACGTCAACGGATGAATCCGTTTCGACGGGTTTAGATGAATCCGTAAACTACGCCAACATCTTCTTCTCTTTCAAAACATTATAACGTCTCACCAAAGAAGCTATCCAAATGGCGACTAAAATCCAGCCCAATACTGAGGGGTAGAAAACCATACGCATCGTGTTGTCCATATCTTGAGAGCCAAAGGCAGGATTACCACCATTACCAGGATGCAAACTATCTGGCGCAAGTTTAGGCACAATGTAAAGCAAAGGCACTAATGAAACAAAAGCAAACACAGAATAAACTGCCGAGACTCTTGCCTTCGTTTCTTCACTTTCAAACCCTGCACGAAGTATGAAATATGCAAAATAGATAGCCAAACAGGTATAAGTCATGATAATTTTTATATCTCTTGGAAACGGCTCGCCCCATGTATAATTCGCCCACAAACCACCCGTAAACAAGCCCAACAAACCGAATAAAACACCGACTTGCGTGTAGGATGCCGCCGCAATATCATACGACAATTGCTTTTTTCTTAAATACTGGATACTATTAAAAACGGCAATCCCAAACAACGTAAACATCGCAAACCAAGTCGGCACGTGAAACCACGTATTACGCACAGTTTCATACAAAATATTACGATAAGGATAGCTAAATGTCCACGTTCTATCGGTTTGCATGGTGGAGTTCCAAAGCGTTTTACCGATAGTTGTGTTCACACTATCCTGTTCAACCGACAGTGCCATTGGGCGAATTGCCAAATCGCTGCCTTCCACCCTAACCAAAAGACTTGCATTTTCGTAGTCAACATTGAGGGGTAAGAATTGTGGTATGTCAAAAGTAAATTCAGCGTGACGATTATCTATCGCCTTAAAACTTTTAGATTGGATGGCGTACACCGCAAGGGAATCTTTCACCTTCCCTTCCTTTTCTACCTTAATGACCTCATCAATGTGCAACCAAGCCGTACCCGCTGTTTTACCCGACCACATAGTGTTATATCCTCTAACCGATAACGAAACAGTTTGCCCAGCTTTGAGTTGCGTGGGAGCAACTTCCATAATACCAGGGCGCAAAGGGACTAAAAGCCCCGCCGTAAACGTCCATAATAATAAGACAATGCCTAAAATTTTCCACCAAGTATATTTCATATTTTACTATTTTGTACGTCTAACATTTGACAACTTTTTAAAAAATCGTCAAATCCCAAACAACTAAACTCTAAACTTATATTCCTGCGCCTTTGTTCAATTCGCTTGCCTCAATTTTTCCTTTGGGATTTGTGTCACGAGAACTTTTACGCATCCGCATGTTCAATATCTCTACACCCATCGAAAAAGCAATTGAAAAATAGATATATCCTTTAGAAACGTGTTGATGAAATGCCTCAGCAACCAACATCATACCTATCAAAATCAAAAACGAAAGTGCCAACATTTGCATCGTCGGATGCGTGTTTATGAACTTGCTCACCACCTCCGAAAACAGCATCATCACACCAATTGATAACACTACGGCAATCATCATAATGACCACATCAGAAGTCATTCCAATGGCTGTAAGAATAGAATCGAATGAAAAAACGATGTTTACCAAGCAAATTTGAAGAATTACGGCCTTCATGGAGCTACTACTTTTTGCTTTCGCTTCGTGCGCATCGCCTTCGAGTTTCTCGTGAATCTCTTGCGTACTTTTATACAACAAAAACAAACCACCACCCAATAAAATAAAATCTTTTATGCTCAAAGCCAACGGCTGACCATGATCTCTGATAAAATCAATTTTAAAAACGGGTTCATCGAGGCTCAATATAAAACCAATACCTAAAAGCAAAACCAAACGAAAAGCCAATGCCAACATCAGACCATAATTACGGGCTTTAGGTTGCTCAGCTCGAGGCAATTGATTTGCAACAATTGAGACGAAAATAATATTGTCAACGCCTAATACAATTTCTAAAAACGTAAGCGTTATGAGGCTCAACCAGACTGTCGAGTCTGCAAAATTAGGTAAGGTCAAATCCAATAAGAACATAAATTAATAATTTTGTGATAATTTTGTTAGAAATTAGTTTTAGTCTTGCTAAAAATATGTGCAAGTATAGGGAAAACTACGCTAAAGAGCGAAACGCTCTGCGTAAAAAGTAGTTGTACTCTTTTATTTAAATCGAAACTAATAATAAATGTAGAATTAAGAAAAACAATTTTGCGCATTTTAAGTTCCTTTTTATGTTGGTTTAATAAAAAAAAGGTACCCCTCAGTATTTTTCACAAATTTTTTTTTAAAACCCTACATAAAATGTTCACGCCTCGTTTTTGCTGCGCAAAAAAAGGTTTTTAAAGAATTTTTTTGGATTGAAGCTATTTTTGAGAGAAAAATTTTCAATTTTTCTCTCAAAAATAGCTTCAATCCGTAGAAATTTCTGCTTTGTACACCTTTTTGCGCAGCAAAAACAGTGAGTAAATATTATGTAGGGTTTCAAAGTGAAACATAAACATACATTTAAATAAAACTTTAATTTTTAATTTTAACAATTATGAAAAAGAATATCTTGATTTTATTAGTCGTAGCAACTGTCATTTTCAACGCTTGTGATAAGAAGAATCCATGTCCTGATAATATAAATGGGGGTTCTCAAACACTTAATTTTCCGAGCAAACTATTCTTTCCTTACCCAAAGCAAGTTGTGACGATAATCTTAAAAAATGCTAAAAATGATTCACTAAAAATTAAAACGGATAATCAACAATATGACATTGTTCAACTCAATGA
>JAYTMW010000845.1:0-7234 GCA_043728105.1 Saprospiraceae bacterium
GAACCCGGTTCTTTTGCAAAAACGGTTTGGTAACGATCTTTATCTTCATCATTAGGCTCACGTCCGATGTATTTAGGCAGGGGCGTTTGACCCAAATAACCCAAATCTCTTTGAAACTCATCTTCAGTGCCGTCGTAGAGAAACCGAATGGTTCTGCCACGAGATGTTGTATTATCTACAACTTCTGCCACTAAAATTTCGTTGCCTTTTTTATCGTCAAAATACAATTTATTGCCTACCCGTATCTTACGGGCAGGATCAACCAAAACATCCCAAAGGCGTGCTTCATGGTTGAGCTCACGGAGCAAAAACACTTCAATCAAAGAACCCGTTTTTTCCTTTTTGCCGTACATGCGGGCTGGAAAAACCTTCGTACTATTGAAAATCATAGTATCGCCGTCATCATAATAACCCAAAATGTCTTTAAACACTTTGTGCTCTATTTTGCCTGTATCTCTATGCAACACCATCATACGACTCTCATCACGGTTGGGTGATGGGTTCTGTGCGATATGTTTTTTATCTAATTCGAAATTGAAATACGAGAGTTTTGTCCTCATACGTTTTTAAGATATTCTTTTATATTACACTGATAATCAATGACTTACGTACAAAACGAACATAATATCTTGAATCAGCGTGCAAAGGTAATTTTTTCCAACACTTTTTAGGCATTTACCTAAAATATTTTTAATTGTTTGAAAAAAAATTTGCATCTTTTTATCTTTAAAGTAAGACGATTAATAATGTTTTGGTTACATGTTTTGTGGAAGATTGTATTGATTATCAAATCTTTATATACTCATCTGAAAGTAGTTTTCACTTTAGTATATCTTTTGTTTTTTGTATTTAATTTTTTCTTTAAGTGGGTGTAGTTCACATTTACTCACTGTTTTTGCTTCGCAAAAAGGCGTACTCAGGTTTTTTTTGGGGATTGATTGTATTTTTAGAAAGAAAAAATTTCAATCTTTCTTTCTAAAAATACAATCAATCCATTTAGTCCTTTTTCCATTTTAGAGTGCCAAAGTAGAATTAGGAATGAAACAGAAATAAACTCATCCATTTAGGAGAATTATTTCTTTTTCATTCCTAATACTCTTAAAAGCAGTACCCAAATTATCAACAATGTCGCTTGCTAACAACGCCTCTTGACCCACTACCCTCTCCGCAAAATCCCCCGCCATTCCATGTATATATACGCCCAAGATAGCAGCATCCGTTGGGTCATATCCTTGGGCTAAAAGACTGGTAATAATACCCGTCAAAACATCGCCACTGCCCGCCGTTGCCATGCCCGCATTGCCCGTAGAATTGAAATGGCAGACCCCCTCAGTATTGGCGACAATTGTGTGCGCTCCTTTTAATAAAATATTGATTTTCAACGCTTTAGCTCTACTTCGCAAGACTTCTAACCGTTCAAAATCATTTTTGGTTTTACCAAAAAGTCTTTCAAATTCTTTTGGATGGGGCGTGAGAATGGAGTGCTTTGGAATCAATTCAATCATCTCTGGATTGTCCGCAATAAGGTTCAAAGCATCAGCATCAATAACCATCGGCTTGATTGTGTTAGTAAGATAAATCTTCAAAGCACTTGCCGTTCGTCCAGCCTTCCCGATGCCACTTCCTATCCCAATGGCTTCGTATATAATGGAGTCATTATTTTGTGAAATGGCATACTCATCGGCATCGGTTCTGACCATCGCTTCAGGTATCGTAGTTTGCAAAATTAAGCGATTGCACTGAGGCGTATGCACGGTCAAAACGCCCACGCCTGAGCGCAAGCAAGCCCTCGCTGACAACACAGCTGCGCCCGCCATGCCGTAACTCCCGACCACCAATAAGGCATGACCATACGTACCTTTATGGCTAAATTTATCCCTTTTTTTTATCTTCTGTTTCACAAAATCAAGGGATACATAAATATTTTTAGCGTCAATATTTTCTAAAAAATCTTGTTTCAAACCAATTGATTGATAATAAAACGATTGTGTAAAGTGTTGATTTTCACGCATTAAGAACGCTAATTTAGGCGTTTCGAAACTAAACACCTTTTGCGCCTCAATGGCTACCCCCTCAGTATTTTTCATGGTTTTATCAGCAAATAAGCCCGACGGCATATCCACTGAAACAATATCGTTTGGCGATTCATTAAGGTATTCAAAAAAGCCAGCCCAATAGCCTGTTACGGGTCTTGTTAACCCACTACCTAAAATGGCATCAATGAGAATCGCCTCTTTTTCAATCTCTGGAAAAGGGTCATTTTCATTGATGTACCCCCTCAGTATTTCAGACCTTTGGGGCAAACGGGTAAGGTTGGTTTTGAAATCCTCGCTTTCAGAAGAAGATATTCGACAAATTAAAACCTTTACGTTGAAAAATTTTTGATGTAAAAGGCGGGCAATTGCAAGTCCGTCACCCCCATTATTGCCAGACCCACAAAAAATATAAACAACGTTTTCGGTATCATACTGAGATGAAAACCAATTGGAAAAGATGGTTGAAGCACGTTCCATTAGCTCAATTGATTGGATGTGGTCATGCGCAATGGTGTAGGCATCCCACGCACGAATCTGGTCGGTATTGATTAGTTTCATTTTTAATCGAAGGTAATTTTTTTCTCAAAACAAATGAAATACTGAGGGGGTAAGATTCAAAAAAAAATTAGAAAATTAAATTAGAATGACTTATTTTCAACAACATAATAGCCTTTAAAAATATCTTGTTTAACGTATAAATTTTTTTTACTAATATTTAACTTCGTGTTTATTAATCACTTATAAATTATGGATTATTCAAATCTATAAATAATGGGTATTATTTTTATTAAAAAATAAATTTATAAAAAAAATATACGAATTGAGTTATTGCTTTTTGGCAAGTTTTTGGTTGCATAACCATTGTGATTGCTCTTTAAAATCAACAAAAGAGTTAAAAAAACAATATTTTGCCTAATTCACAATAGCTATCAAACTAATTTAAAATGAGAAAATTCTGCGCCACATTGTTAATGTCAACGGTTACTCTTTTTGCTAACGCTCAAAAAGAAACTAACACGCTTGCTGTAGTTGGGTCTTTGGTTCAAGTCAATTCTAAACCCGTAGCTGAAACTCCTGAACAAGCTCGTAAGCAACTTATTGAGTCACTTTTAGCACTTAAAAAAAGTTTAGGTATAGAATCTAATACTGAGGTATTTAAAGGTAGCGTTCAAGAATTTATAGATTTTATTAAAAAAACTCAAGAGAGTATTGATTCACGTTTATTGGCTTTGAATAAAGATGACGTGAATGATAAACTTCAGATGAAGGAAATACACGACTGCATCAGTTCTCTCAACATACTCAAATCGGCGGCTTGTCTCACGGATAAAAATTCAGGAACTTACGTCAAGCAAAACGATTTAGATGGTCGTGAAATAGTTGCTTACAACACTGGAGAGTTGAAAGACAATGCTCGTTACGGTTATTTAGAGGCTTATCGTGAAGGATATGCTCGAATTAAAAAAGACCAAGTATATGGTTTTTTAAATTATTGTGGCGATGAAACTATTACGTGTCAATATGAAGCCGCTCAACCTTTCAACAACGGACGTGCTTTGGTCAAAAAAGCAAATTGGTATTACGTGGATGCCAACAACAAGGAAAGTGAAGTTTTGGTAAATGTTACCGACGCAATTTCTTTGAAATACGGCGTGAGTGTGGCTCGATTTACAGATAATAAATTTGCGCTCATTGACAATCGCTACGATGCGACGAAAGCGACTATATCTGAAAAATACGATGAAATCTCACCTATGAAAGGCACTGAGCTTTTCAAAATTAGAGTAGGCAGTAGAATCGGTTTGATGACAATTAGAGGCGAGGTAAAATTGGATGCTTCTTACGATAATATTGAAATAACCAACATGGCTCACATCTATAAAATCACTCAAAATGGAAAGATTGGTTTTATGAATAGTGATTGGCGGGTGCAGTTTGTACCTACTTTTGATGAAGTCGGGGATGTTGATAAAAATGGCATCGCATTGGCTAAAGAAGGCAGTAAATATCGCATGATTAGCTTCAAAACCTACCAAAGAAGTGATTTATACAACCAAATAGCACCTTTTAACGACAATAAAGTGACGGTTTATCAAGGAGAAGGTAGTCTTTTTGGATTGATGTCAACGGATTTTAAAGAAGTGGTGACCCCTCAGTATTTTTCGATAAATTCGTTCAATAAATTCGGTTTAGCCCAAGCTTGTAAGTTAGAAAAGAAGTGTGGTTTTGTTAATGAAAACGGTATTGAAGTCATATCACCTATATACGAGGAAGTAGGCGATTTCAATATGCACGGGTTGGTTGTGGTGAGTGAAATTACGAAGGACTGTAACAAAAGTAAAAATTGCAAAACGGATATAGTTTATAACAAAACGGGTCAGGTTATCATTGCCAAAGCAACGGATAATGAATTTGGCTCAATGAAAATACGATATGAACTCGACACCGTTTTACACAGCAATAAGTTTGCAGTTGTCAAAATGTTTATTGATGAAAAACCCGATGGATTTCATTTGGTGGATGCCAAAACATATCGTTTGGTAACGTCAACTTCGTACAATGCCATTTCACCTTACGACATAAACGGTATTTTGAGGGTCAAAAAAGGCGATAAATGGGGTATGATAGACACTTTGGGTGCCATGATTTTAGTGCCAACGTATAAAGAAATAAAAAAAGGGTCTGAGGGTTATTATGCCGTTAAAAATGAAGAAGGCAAATTTGGTTTCATTGACAAAAAAAGTAAATTTGTTATCCCTTTTGAATACGATGATGTCAAGTTTTTCAGAAAAGGTTATTGCGTTGTGCAAAAAGGAAAAGATAAATGGGGTTTGATAAATCATTTCAACGCTAAAACAATCCCTACTTATTTCAAATCCGTTATCGTGAAAGAAAGCACTTACGAATTAATGGACGACAAAGGCGATGTTTATATCGTGGATGATAAAGGTGAATGTCAAATTCAGAATTGCGCAAAATTTGAGGAAATTAGAAAGAAAGCCAATACCATTACAAAATAATTTCCCTTTAAGAATAGGAATATAAAATGCCTTTAAGTCGCTTTGACTTAAAGGCATTTTTTTTGAGTACCAAATATTCTATAGTTTGAAAAGAGTGTAGTTCTCATTTAATGTATTGACGCACTGTTTTATGCTGCGCACAAAACAGTGAGTAAATACATCGAATGGGATCTACACCCGTTTAAAAATAAGTCACATATTCAAGAACGATTGCAACTATAAAACATTTGATTAGTAAATACGTATAAAGTATTTAAAATCAATTTTTTATACATAAGATATTTTTAAAATTTATTCATTTACAAGAATTAGAAATCTATATTAGGCATGACTCTTTAATTATATTTTTTAAAAAAAAATTAATTAAGCATACTTAAAATAATAGTACGTGAAATATTTGTTTTTTTGGAAAATAAACTTTAAATTTATACCATCAAATAAATTAAAAATTGCCTTTTTTGTCTTGTATCACTAATAAAAAAACGGAGGTAGTTATGATGACATATTCTAAAACTTTACTACTGATTCCACTATTGTTGCTTTCGAGCATCGCAATAGGTCAAGCTGAAAGAACTTTTGTTAAATCATTTAACCTGCAAGGTCGCCAAACGGTTATCCTTAACCTGGGTGAAAACATCCAAGTAAATGTATGGGAGAGTGAATTGATGCGGGTTCAAATGACGGTCTCTACTCTATCCATAAATGACGGAATGTTGAAATCAATTGCTGAGTCTGGACGCTATATGTTGAAAAATGAAATGACCGCTCAAGCATTCGTTGTTACGGTACCATCCGCTCAAAGGAGCATTAAAATAAACGGAAATGACTTGAAAGAGACTATTACTTACACCGTTTATGTACCAAAGAATATTACAGTTTTGAAAAATACCGACCCAAATACTAAAATCGTAGCAAAGCTAAATCCATAGTATTTTTTGGTTCAAAAAATAGACCCCCTCAGTATTCATGCTTGATACTGAGGGGGTCTTTCGTTTTTATGTTGAAAATTATAGTTGAAGTGGGTGTAGTTCCCATTCGATGTATTTACGCACTGTTTTGTGCTGCCCACAAAAAGCGTGCGTGAAAGTTTTCTTTCGGTTTGAACTAATTTTTTTCAATAGAAATTTTCCAAAAATTTCTATTGGGGAAAATTAGTTCAAACCATTTAGTCTTTTTTTTTAGCACGCCTTTTGTGCGCAGCATAAAACAGTGCGTAAATACATTAAATGGGAACTACACCTGTTAAAGTTTGTTAAAAATTACGTTTATATATTGTTTCTAAAAATAATTGCAAAATATGTACTGATAAATGCTCGTTTTAAAAAGGATAATCAGTTAAACATTGTTTGTTTTAATAATTGTGTTTACTTTTATGCTGAAAAATAATTAATCAAATTACCAACCATGTATCAACGTATCTTTTTTACTGCTTTCGCCATCCTGTTGATGTCGCCAGTTTTAAGTCTATCCGCACAAGTAGAACGTGTGCTTTATCAGACCTTTAATTTGCACGACTCAACCGATAATATCACATTAAATATGAAAGATAATTATGAGGTCATTGCATGGCATCATGATAAAGACGTAATGATTGAATCCACCATCGAGATAAAAGGCGGTTCGATGGATTTGCTTAAAAACTTTATAAACGAAGGGCGTTATTTAGTGAAACCCAAATTAGAACTACCCTCTACGGTGTTTCAATTAGCCTTAGACAAATCTAAAAGGGAATCCTTGAAATTGAACGGTAAGGAATGTCAAGAGGTCGTTTCCCATCGCATCTACGTGCCTGACGATTATGTCAAAGTGTCTGATACACTCTATTCTCGTAAGGTAGAACCTATTTTAGTAACGAAGTAATTATTTAAGATAAAAACTAAAAATGTGGAATCAAGGGTTAAGACCTTGATTCCACATTTTTTTGTGCCATAGTTTAAAAAATATAATGTATGCCAACACGAATAAGACTAATGTAAAAACGAATAAAACCAATTTGGATTAACCCATTATACATTACATTGGTATTGAAAATTCGTGTTAAGTGCCGAGACAAAATTAATTAGAATCCAGCAATTCCTCATATGGAAAAAATAGAACCACAGATGACACAGATTAAACAGATCAACGCTGATTTTTTTCTGTTTTAACTAAAAAATCATGTTTAAATCAAAAGAAATC
>JAYTMW010000846.1:0-5489 GCA_043728105.1 Saprospiraceae bacterium
GATATAACTTACTGGATGCGCTATGCGTATTTCCTCATCAATATTGGTCAAGAAAAAAAGGCTTTACGGGCGTTAGATAAAGCCGATGAATTTTGCGGCGGCCCTGAAATCGAGTATTGCCGCATCGCCTGTATGTATCAGATGGGCAAAAAAGAGGAGGCACTTTATCGTTTAGGCGAAGCCCTACAATGCGATTTTGACACCCACAAATCGCTGTTTCAGTGGCGACCAGAGTTGGCGAAAAATCGTGATATGCAAGAAATAATTATGTCGTTTTTGCCTTAATAAGCCCTTGCGGGCAGCAAATTATATCCTATATTTTTTTGGTAGATTGAACATTTCCTTGAACGGACGAACCTTGGGTTGCGTCCGTTTTTTTATGTTAAATACGCTCTATTTATTCGTTTTAATAAATTTCTGAGTATATGCTTGAAATCCCAGTACCTCTACATTTAAAATATACATTCCCTCTGACAAATTTTCGACTTCAATACTGAGGGGGGTATCATTCAAATTTACTTTTTTTGACGCAACAATCTGCCCCATTAAGTTAATAACAGTCATAGTTGCATGTTTTTGAAAGGTTTGCACTTTATCAAAATCAAAAAAAAGCTTTTCGGTTGTAGGGTTCGGATATGCTATTACGTTGAGCGAAGGCAATAAATCTTTGGTGCTTACTTTAAAATCAATTGTTGAGTCGCATGGGTAGGTAGGTGTTACACCTAAGCGATAGTTTGGAAAATTTGGTGCTGTGCCCAAAACGGCTAATTTATCAGTAGGTAATAATATACCATGTTGCACTACTTCGCAAGCTATCCCTTTTCTATCAGGATAACGCATATAGCCGAAGGCTTGACTACCATTAATAGAAAAAATATAAATACGACAATCAGGAGCTAATTGGGCAAAAGTTAAATAAACATGGAAGGGATAAAGAAAATTATCGAATTCAGCAACCAATTCTTTGCCTTGTTCTAAATTTTGTGCTTGTAAATCAAATTGAAATATTTTTAGACTTGTAAAGGCATATACAAATCGTGAATTAGGTGAAAACGACAAACCGCCAAGAATAAATACAGAATCTTCTGCGACTTTCAAATTTTTAAAATTACTTAATTTACCCGTTCTTCTATCAAAATCATATAATGATAAACCATCGCAATTTGAATACGACGCATATTTTGCCCCGTCAGGTGAAAATTTAGTTTGAAAACCGCCATTACAACGATACAAATAGGGTGTACCAATAGATTGAATGAAAGGCGAATCTAAGCCATTTTTAGTGAATCGGAATGTATAAAAATTAGAGGTTCTAAATTCTCTTACTAATACCCACCAATTAATACCATCCGAATGTTTAACTGCTATAATACCTCCATCCAAAGTATCATTTAGTACAATTTGATTTTTTTTTATTACACTACCTAAGCCATCATTCTTAATCATATTGACAGCTGAACAATAGAATTTATTTGATGCAGCGATTCTTTCAGGCACATAAAGCCAATCATAAGCTTGATGAAAAATATAAAAGAGACTGTCTTTAGATTCTGGTAAAGGTAGAATCAATGAGCTTTGCATAGCAAGATTTCCATAGTTATTACAGGCAGTATTAGTTATCTCACTTGGACTAAGCCCTTCGCCATTTTCCATAATGTCAAATTTTTTATTATAAATATTACAACCATTTGTAGTAAAAAGAAGCGAACCAGTTTGTGCGTGACTAATTGTAGAATTATTCCAATCATAGTTAAAGTTCCTATTTAATGAATTTAGTTTAGATTGATTATTATTGAAATTTAATTCAAAACCAATACCTTTTATATATTGATAACCTAATTGCCAATTGTAATCGTATTTTTGGCTATTCGCAGAAAAAGATATTAATATTAAAAGAAAAAGAATATTTTTCATAGCTATAAACTTAAATAGCAGTACCGTTTTGAACGGCACTGCCAATGTGTAATAATAGTTTTAATTAGATTTTACAAATTTACTTTTGTATTGTTCAATTCCTTCAAGGCGATATAATACTATATAAACGCCCGTTGGCAAATCCTTTATATCTGCATTTACTCTCGCATTTTGGTATCTTGTTACTACTTTACCCAAAGAATTAACTATCAACCACTCACCATTTTCTTCTAAGTTTTTAGCTTCTAACTGAATAAAATCTTTGGCTGGATTTGGATAGACACCAAAGGTTTTTGTTTGGATGCTGGCTTTTATGGTTTCAATGTTATTGTTTGCCAATGATGCTATTTGCTCACAATTTTTATCATCGTCTATAAACAGTTTCGATTCTATCATCTGATACAAGGTTCTTGCTTTGAATACGGCATCACCGCCCACTTTTGGGCATTGGTTGGCAATGTCCGTAATGGTGCGCTTTTGTGATTCCGTGAGTAATGTTTTATCATTGAGCATCACATCTAAATAAATTTCATTAACCGATTTTTCATTTATTTCAGGCTTCAATGTAACACCAACTGTTGCAATATCTGCTTGAATGCTACCCCTCAGTATCGCTTTCTTTTCTTTCTCAATCTGTTTCAAATCAGCTTGATTGGCTTGAACTATTTTATTCATTTCAGTTCTGATTTGATTCATCTTTTGACCATTTACCGTTTTGTCACGATCCCGTTTTGACATAAAAGCAAACGTATCTAATTTGCGATACTGTTCCATCAAATCATTGTGTTTGAGAGTGTTGTCCTCCAAACGTTTTTTGCTTGCTTTTGCCACGTCGTGCGCCATTTTAAAGGTTTTTTCTATTTTGTAAAATTTGCCAATTGAGGTATTGCTTGCGTTGCGATAAAAATCTTTTAGACTATTATCACGAGCCATTTCATCTGCATTATCCGATAGGTGGCGATATAGGTGATATTGCATCATCCATTTCATTTCAGGTGTGACGGCTTCGCTGCCTCTCACATTCAAAACGTTAGCTTTTGTGGTCAAAAGCTCGTTCAATGGATTTCCCCCGCCCGACGGATTATTGGCTACTAATGAATAGACATTCGGACAGTCTGTTGTAGCTTGACAAGTGTATGGTGTACCCGAGTCAGGGACAAACCAACCCGAAGGTGAAAAAGTAACAGGATTTAAGGGAGTACTTGAACTTGAAATAGTATAACGTGACGATGCAGCCTCAACTGCCCCGCCTGCATGAAACGCCCCCGAAGAATTAAACCCACTTTGCCAAAGATTGCCTGCGTGGTTTTGAGGGCCTGTTTGGGTGGACGTGCCGTAATAGAGCCCATAATTATGTTGGCTCATCCGATTGCCTTTGAGTTGAGCGTTTGTGCAAGCACCATTAACAGATAGACCATAACCCGAGAAAGACGTGGTATTGCAGCTAATATCCGAATAAGGCGTATTGTAAAAATACATACCTCTTCTGCTATTGGTAGAACTGTTACTTGACGCTGTATTACAACTCAACGTTAAAGCATTAGAACCAACGATGCCATAATCATAACCAGATGAAATAAAAGATTCAGAATAGTTTTCTGTGATTTTAGAATTGTTAACACCGTTGAGATAAAATCCAAATAATGTACTGCTTTGTAAGGTATTTCTCTTAATATTCATACCATAGTTTGTCAAATTTTCATTGCATATAATACCTCCACTGATAAAACCACCTTGTGAATAAATTAGATTGTCACTGATACTATTAATGTAAATTGAAGTAGTAAAAGGGGAAGAATTAGCGGTAATGATTCCAGAGGCTGCTGTAATATTATTATTGTTTATACGCCAACCACCATTAGTGTTTTCCATCCTAATACCATTATTATTTGAATTGTAAGGATTTGTAATGATGTTATCGGTAGCAACTACAATGTTGGTATTCGAAGTATTTATAGCATGTCCGCAATTATAAAATTCATTCTCAGTAGGCGCATACCCTCCATTATAATTTGAAGCATTTAAAACAGTCCAGTATCCAGTGCCATAACTATAAATAGCATTGCCATTATAAGGAAGGGGATAACTTGAAGTGCCATACTGACTTAATATATTTTGAAATAGTACACCTCCAACATGTATGATTGAATTTTTAGCAATGATGCCATTTGCCATATTACTAAAAAAAGCTCTTGAAGTGACACTAGCCGTAGATGTGTACCAATTTTCACCTGGTGCTATTATTAAATTATTTACATTTTCAACATGAATACCTACATAAGGATAAGCGATAATAGGATTTACTAACCCAGAACCCGCAGCGGGTAACATGATACCACTTCCTTCAAAATAACACTGCCTCATTGGACTAAAACTTGTGTTAGCGGAGCCAGTTGTAGGCGCATAAATACTTCTAAAATTGTCAATAAATTTAGTGCCTCGTATATTTATAGAGGCATTATCACGTAGAATTATAGCATCTTCTCCGTCTTTTATGGTACTATATTTATCTAAATTAAGATTATATGGTAGGGCGAAAAATTCAGCTCCGCCTTCAATATCTACACTATTCCACCTTCTAATACAACCATGTATATCACTGCCATACAAATTCAAGCTATGATTAGCTGGGATAGTAATCTTAGCATTTTCATCCATTGCAATGAAACTTAAACTACTTAGAGAAGTTGATGCAATATTCATATCTATATCGAAAATAACATTGCCTTTTATCAATAATCTCTGAATAGGGAAATTAGGGTCAATATTTGGATTCTGACTTAGATATGTTGTTTGACCAGTTTGACCAATTACATCAACTTTTGCAGGAGCAAAATTTATTTCATTCAAGCCTACATTACAGTTTCCATTGTTGATATTAAAATAGCCATTAACCCGAATAAAATCTCCAGATTTTACTTGAACGACAAACGTGACCGTCCGACATTCATAAGCGTCCAATGTGAAGTCTGAACACATCGATTTTAAACCATTAGTAACACCGCAGGGCTGTAATCCACCCGACTGTAAATAAGTGAAAGCATCTTCACCGTGATTAATTATCATTTCCGTAGAAATTGAATAATAATTAAAATTGCAAGCGGTGACATTAAAAGTTACAGGGGTGCATTCTGGAACAATCCTATTATTAAGATAGGTATGTTCCCAAAAAGCATACACTCCAGAGCATTGCGCTTTCAGAGAATTTGAGAATAGTGTTGCGAGAAAAATGAAAATCATTCGCATTGTTATTTTTAAAATAATTCTAACGAATGTGCGAACGTGCGAATGTTGTGCTACCATGAGTTGCTTGTTTTTGGTTGAAATGAGCAAAGTATTATTATATCGAAAAACAAAGCTATTACATATTTTTCATATTGTCAATACTTGAAAAAGTTTGATAATATATTTTTATTTCAAGAAATTGAAAAATATAAAATACTGAATCATACTCATTTCACATTTAAGTATTTTACAAAGTTTTACTTACCTTTGTATCAATATTAATAGGAACTGTTTTGATAAAACTACACACTATGATTCGTAAAACTATGATTTTCATTATATTAAACATG
>JAYTMW010000847.1:0-2206 GCA_043728105.1 Saprospiraceae bacterium
TGGCTACGCAAGTAAAACCCGATATGAATATGTTCATCGGCACATACTCTGATAAGTGGTTTGGCGATGTTGTTATTTCAGAAAAAAAAGGTAAAATACGCTTCGATTCAAAGCGTTCTGGTCGTTTGACGGGTGAGGTGCTGTTTTATAAAGCCAATACTTTTGTCGTAAAATGGGATGATAGAAGTTTGGATGCCGACGCTTTTTTGCAATTTAGTTTAGACACGATGGGCAGAGGTGATGGCATAAAAATGAATGCTATTTCACCTGCGACTGATTTTAGTTTCGATTTTCAAGATTTGGATTTTAAACGGGTAAAATAATGGCAAAAAAAGTAGTGAAAAAGACAGCAAAAAAGGCTGAACCGCAATCCGTAACCTTCTCATTGGAAGGGCAGGAGTTCATTGAATTGAACCATTTACTCAAAGTTTTGACTTTGGTAAATTCGGGTGGCGAAGCAAACATGTTTATCAGCAACGGCGAGGTTGTGGTGAATGATGTGGTGGAATTGCGCAAGCGTAACAAAATACGGGCAGGGTTTGTGGTGCGTTTTCGGGATGTGGTTTGTGTGGTTTCTTAGGTGAAAATACTGAGGGGTATTATCACCTTAGTAACGATAAATAACATGGTCTAATTGAAGAGTTTTTTTTAACACATAGGCACATAGGACACATAGGGTTATATATAATTATTTGATTTTCAATTAGTTATAAAAAAAAATACAAAAAGCTATGTGTACTATGTGCCTATGTGTTTCAAAAAAAAAAGCTATTTGTTTTTTCACGTTACTCAAATAAACTCATTCGGATTCGGAATAAAATTATGAAACGTATCAAAATGCAGTTCATAATACGCCTTATCGAGGCTGTAAAGGAATGCCCCTTTTTTAGAACCTCCTTTTTGTTTCTCTTTTAATTTAACTAAAAGATTGGTACTCAATATTTTACGACTAAAATTGCGCTTGTCTATTTTCTTATTAAAGATGGCTTCATAAAGTGTTTGAATTTGTAAAATCGTAAATTTTTCGGGCATCAGTTCAAAGCCAATGGGATGAAATGCCGCTTTATAGCGCAGTTTTTCGATGGCTTTTGTCACCATGTCGGCGTGGTCAAAAAGCAATTCGGGAAGATGACTTATTGGAAACCATTGTGCCTCGTAGGCATGAGAAATGTGCGCATCGTAGTCAGGCACGTTGATGAGCGCAAAAAAAGCAATAGAAACCGTGCGTTGAACAGGGTCACGATTTGGGTCACCAAAGCTACCCAATTGTTCAAGATAAACACCTTTCAAATCCGTCAATTCAAAGAGAATACGCTCGGCAGCTTGTTCGAGATTTTCATTGGTTTGAAGCCACCCGCCCATGAGCGACCACGTATCACGATCGTTTTGAACACCTCGTTTCACCAAGAGCAATTTGAGTTCCGAACCATCAAATCCGAAGATGATGGAATCGAGCGCAACCAAACATTTTGTCTGTTGATTGTAGCTTTCTAAAAAATTGATTTTTTTAGGTTGATTCATAATAGATGTAGCAAAATTAACCATAACACTAAACACATTGACCCCAAAATCGCTATAACAGCATAATTGGTGATGATTTTTACAGTTTTGTCTAATAATAGATATATAATAACAAAAAAATTACTCAAATCTCTATAAAAAGAGTAGATTAATATTCAAATTTACATTTAATTAATTGTAGATTTTTCAATTAATCTAAAAATCTTTTTTTAAACACGACACTTCTCCAATTTGGCAATTTGCTTTGCAAATAGGCCTTTTACAAAATGTGTAAAAGGTTGTGCATTCTTAGTTTGAATTTAGCTAAAGTCTTGTCGCAGTTCTTGCTACAAGGCTTTTTTTTAATTGAAACATTTAGGATTTTTTATAAACACATAGGCACATAGGACACATAGAAAGGAATATTTTTCTTTAAAATTGTCTTAATTTTTTAAAAATCTAATCCCCTTCTATGTTTTCTATGTGCCTATGTGTTTCAAAAAAAAATCTAAATGTTTACAAAAAAAAATAACATCAAATTAAAATAAACCACTATTTTTGATTGTCAATTAACTTTTATTTTTTAACCCATAATACCTCGTAAAAAATATATTTCCTATATGAAAACAATCCATTCTTTAATCATCGCCATTGACGAATATCCGACTCCTGCGCACCGCCTCAATGGCTGTAAAAATGATGCAAC
>JAYTMW010000848.1:0-3482 GCA_043728105.1 Saprospiraceae bacterium
ACACGCGGAAGGCGGTGTGAAATATGATGCTGTTTTAGAAACAGGAGAAACTCTTCATTTTGAAGGGCCATTTAAATTATATCTATCTAATGAAGATGGCTGGTGGAGTATTTTTTATTTTGTATTTCCGGGGTTTGAGTGGTGAAATTTAATTCATGGCAGTGGCATTAGATTTAATGTGTAGCTCAACATGACTGACACACTTATCCAATTCCTTTTTCACTTCGTGTTCCCAGAATCGAAAAATTTTATATCCCATTTCCTTTAGTTTCAAATCATTTGAACGATCACGTTGCATGTTCCGCTCAATCTTTGGAATCCAAAAATCCCTATTGGTCTTGATTTTCAATTTCTTTTCCGCCCAATTATATCCATGCCAAAACTCCCCATCAATAAAGACAACAAATCTTAAAACCTTATTGGAAATGTCCGGCCTTCCCGGCAGTTGTTTATAATTAACACGATATCTTATACCGGCTTTCCACAATGCTTTTCTAAATGCAAGTTCTGGCTTTGTGTCCTTGCCTTTTATGCTGGCCATTATTTTGCTCCTCTGCTTTGTTGTGTAAAAACCAGCAGACTCTTCAAATCGCGGCACCTGTATAATTGCCTCCGGATATTCCTTTATCTTCTTCAATTAACAAATATTAGATTTAATTTCTGATTATAAATAAATGATATATTTATAACCCGGCCGGGCAAAAAAACAAGGCGTAAATCAGAATGAAAAAACAAGAACGGATCGCACTGGCAATCAAGGAAGTTGTGTCCAAAATGATGGATAGGGTTATGGACAATGTATTGTTGAAAGACCCCTTTATTAAAGAGAAACATCATTCCAGCAAACCACTTTATGCTGCATTGGTGCCAGATGAAATATTTAAAGGCTCACATTTTGAACGAAGGTTTGTAACACCTTTCGGTAATGTTTGGGAAAGGTTGGCTCAAGTTGTTGCACTAGAAGCTCACGGTAATTGCTCAATGGGGCATACCGTTAATGGCATTATCGGCAACGAAAGCTTGAGAAGGATACAAGAAGTGTTAAATAGATTGGAACACAATGTTAAGGGAAGTGAAAAAATCAAACCCGACTGGAAAACAGAAATTGAATACATCAAGCAAGGAGGGGGCGAACCTATACCTGTGAGCGTAACCTGCGATATTTTTATTCACAACGCGGAAACAAATACAAAGTATGCTTTTGAACTGAAGGGGCCGTTACCTAACAGCGACCAAACAAAAGTGAGTAAAGAAAAAATGTTTAAACTTTTATCGATGTATCCGGAACAAGTGACCTATGCCTACTATGCTTTGCCTTATAATCCATATGGTAAAAAGGAACAATATAAATGGAGCTTCCCTATGAGGTGGTTCAATATGCAAACAGATGAGTCCGTTTTGATTGGAAACGAATTTTGGGAGTTGATAGGTGGAAAGGGGACTTACCGCAATTTTATAAAAGAGATAAACCTAGTGGGGAAAGAATACCGGGAGCGGATTTACAGGGAATTTCTGGAAATGGAACCACCTGCAAATTTTGAAGACGGAATACTTAAATAGATAACTTAGAAATAACTAATGAACAGCAAAAGTAAATTTACTTTCATCGACCTCTTTTCAGGCATTGGAGGTTTTAGAATGGCACTGACTAACGTTGGTGGCGATTGCGTGAACTTCAGCGAAATAAATAAAGATGCCATAAACACTTACTGTACAAACTTTGGCCACGGAATTGAAAATAACTTAGGGGATATTACCCAAATTAAAAGTTTACCATCACACGATTTACTCACGGCAGGCGTGCCTTGTCAAAGTTGGTCTATTGCCGGTAAAAACCTAGGGTTCGATGACGACAGGGGGCAGTTATGGAATGACACCATTTATTTACTTCATCAATCAAAACCCAAGGCATTTATTTTTGAAAACGTAAAAGGATTGGTCGATCCAAGAAACAAAGAAGCTCTTTCCTATATTCTGAAAAGGATTAAAGAGGCAGGTTATTTCGTAAACTATTATATTATAAATTCATTTGATTATGGTGTTCCTCAAAACAGGGTACGGATTTACATTATTGGCTTCTTAGAAGAAGAATTCTCTTTAAAATTCAATCTTCCCAAGCCTTTCACTAAGAAAAAAAGACTTGGTGATATTCTATCCAACTTTAAAGCACAAGTGAAAACCGAACCGGTCTTTCAAAGAGATTTGTTTGGGGAAGTCATCGCTCAAAAAAGCATGAGCCTATCAAACAGCAATGGGCTCAACGACTATTTTTTGTTCAATGATTTACGAAACGGGCATTCCACTATCCATTCCTGGGATATTATCGACACAACAGAAAAACAAAAAAGTATTTGCTACCTGTTACTTAAGAACAGGAGGAAAAGCACATATGGAAAGCTAGACGGCAATCCCTTGTCCTTGCAGCACTTTAAGGGATTAGACCCAACTATTTCACAAGCTGAGCTAAGTGATTTGGTGGACATTGATATTTTAAAAGCAGAAGAATATTCATTTGTTGTAAGTGAATATAAAAAAAACGACCTAACAGAAGAAGAAAACAGCCTGTTGGATTGCGCTATGGACAACAAGTTGATCATCGATAATTTAAAAAGCGACCGGGCATTAAAACTAAAAAAAATATCACTTTCCAAAACCATTAAATCACTTCAGGAAAAAAACATTATTGTTTGTGATGACGTACGATATGACTTTAAAAACACCAAAATAAGCACTGGCCTATTTGGTGTTAACCGAATTTTCTTACCAACCTCAAACATTTTCCCAACGCTGGTGGCAAGTGACTCTAATGACTATATTACTTTAAAAGAGATAAACGAAAAAACCGAAGAAGCTTATAAAAAACAGTTTATCGAACAGGTGTATCAAAAAGATAATTACAGAAAAATAACCAAAACTGAAGCTTGTTTGATTCAAGGTTTTCCAGAGGATTTTGTACTGCCCGAATCACGGGCTAGATGGATGAAATTATTAGGAAACAGTGTTTCAGTACCTGTTGTAGAAATGTTGGGCAAAGCTATTTTAGATACTGGCATTTTTGATATGGCGGAAGCCTTAGCAGATATTCAATCCTTGAAAACTAGCTATACTTCCAAAGTAAGTTAAAAGAATATGTCTGCTTGAGTTGATGATGAGACAACTTTGATAGAACAATACCAAGTCCTTAAAAAAATAGTAAAAAAATGCGAGGACGAACCAGCAACAGATTTGTTAACCCAGTGGAGCCTTACGATTTTGAAAGTGTGGGCAAATTATATGAGAAGATCGAGGCGATGAGCCTGTAAAAGAAAGTGGTGAAACCTAGCATGAAACCCTACCAAATCCATGAACTCGGCTTGCTCTTTGAAGATGTTCAACTGAAGAACATTTTCGGTGACGGCAAAACTTTTCCAGATTGCATTCCGAAGCGGCCGCTGGATCAAATTAATGCCGACTATACAAAGAGTCGTGCCACCACTTTGAGT
>JAYTMW010000849.1:0-2783 GCA_043728105.1 Saprospiraceae bacterium
CAACGAGATTTGCTGCCTTTTACGGATGTTTTTGGTGTCTCGCTTTACATTTATGGCTCTAAGGTTGCCGTGAATGCAACGCCTTCCGATGTCTTTGATAAACTGAAGGCTTTTGCCAAAGATAAGCCTATGGGTATGACGGAAACGGGTTTTATATCCAAAGATTTGATTCTTGACATAACGCCTACGATTCGTGTCACGATTGCCTCTAACGAACAAAAGCAAGCCGATTATATGACTTTGCTGTTAGAAAGTGCCACCAAACATCAGTTTTTATTTGTCAACAACTTCATTTTAAGAGATTACGATAAGCTGTGGCAGCAAGTCGGTGGCAAAAATGACATCAGTGCTTTGTGGCGCAACATTGGTTTATATGATACGAATGGGCAAGCTAAAAAAGCTTATCCGATTTGGTCGTCTTATTTTAAAAGGACATATAGTCGTTGATTTTGGGTTTTGTGTATCTTTAAAACGAAACCCAAGCATTTATGCGTTTAGAATAAGTTTATTTTACTCACCATTCCGCTATTCCATTAGGTAAATTTTCATCAAACCAATGCCAAATGTCAAAACACCATCTGCATAACATCAATCACTCATTACCCCTTACTTCTATACAGCACTCATTACTTACTCCGTCTTATTTTCCCTAAAAAAAATATATTGTACGGAAAAAATAATTGTTCCGATGTTAGCTTTTTTGTTTCATCCCTAACCCAAAAACTACTTCCTCTTTCCATAGCTTGATACTTTTGAGGTATTAAAAATATACTTTGGCTTCATCCGTCTAAATAAAAAGGCACCCCCTCAGTATTTAGTACCAAAAACCCGTTATTGTTATTAACCTATTCAATCTATTCTCTATGGGAAAAAAAATCCTCATTAAACCAGCAAAAGGTAAACTCGGCATTTTGACACCCGGCATGGGTGCAGTTGCTACCACCTTCATCGCAGGAGTCATTGCCTCACGCAAAGGCTTGGCAGAACCGATTGGTTCACTCACGCAAATGGGCAATATTCGCCTCGGAAAGCGTACTGAAAATCGCAATCCAAAAATCAAAGATTTTGTGCCACTCGCTTCACTCAACGACATTGTTTTTGGTGGTTGGGATGTTTACAGTGACAATGTGTATGAAGCGGCAGTCAATGCCAAAGTCCTTGACCGTTATATGGTTGAATCTTTGAAAGAAGATTTGGAAAAAATTAAACCAATGACGGCTGTTTTCGATAAAAGATTTGTCCGTAATTTGGATGGTACGCACGTAAAAATGGGTGCCACAAAAATGGATTTAGCGGAACAGCTCATGGCAGACATTCGTCGTTTTAAAGTAGAAAATGATTGCGAGCGTCTTGTTATGGTGTGGTGTGCTTCAACGGAAGCGTACATTGAACCAAGTTATATCCACCAATCGCTGGAAGCATTTGAAGATGCGTTGCGCAACAACGAACCCAATATTGCGCCTTCAATGATTTATGTGTATGCCGCTTTGAAAATGGGCGTTCCATTTGCCAACGGCGCACCTAATTTGACGTGTGATATACCTGCAATGCTTGAATTGTCGCTGATAACAAAAATGCCGATTGCGGGTAAAGATTTCAAAACGGGGCAAACTTTGATGAAAACCATTGTTGCGCCCGGACTTCAAGCCCGTGCTTTGGGTGTTAGAGGATGGTTTTCTACCAATATTTTGGGTAATAGAGATGGGGCAGTTTTGGACGATCCCGAAAATTTCAAATCAAAAGAGGTGTCAAAAGGTGGCGTGTTGGAAGGTATTTTGGATGGAAATGCTCAACCCGAATTATACGGTGAGTTGTACCATAAAATTCGTATCAACTATTACCCACCGCACGGTGACAATAAAGAAAGTTGGGACAATATTGACATTTTTGGTTGGATGGGTTATCAGATGCAAATCAAGATTAACTTCTTGTGTCGTGACTCGATTTTAGCCGCACCAATCGTTTTAGATTTGGCGTTGTTCCTTGATTTTGCGCAGCGGGCGGGCATGAAAGGCATCCAAGAGTGGTTGTCATTTTACTTAAAAGCACCGCAAACGGCACCGGGTTTACCGCCACAAAATGATGTTTTTAAGCAATTGAGTAAATTAGAAAATACCCTCCGTTATATGATGGGTGAAGACCTTATCACAAATTTAGGGCTTGATTATTACGAAGATCTCGAAAAAGAATATGAAGAGCTTTTACAAATTCATGCTTAGTGGATTTGGGGCAGGTTGGCTTCCTGTTGCGCCCGGTACGTGGGGCGCAACAGTAGCCGTTCTACCCCTTTTTTTTTTCACACAAATAGGCCCCTCAATATTTTCGACCTTTCAACCCATTTTCACCTTGATTTTGATGATTTTAATCGTCATTTTTACATGGATAGGTGTAAAAGGGGTTGATTTCCTCCATGATGAATGGGGCGACGACCCCAAACAAGTCGTTATAGATGAAATGATTGGCGTTTGGATTGCTATCATTGGTTTGCCTTTAACTGTACCCAACCTTATTATTGGCTTCATACTTTTCCGTTTTTTTGATATAGCAAAACCCTTGGGCATCCGTCAATTGGAGAAAATTAAAGGTGGTTGGGGCGTTATGTTGGATGATGTTTTAGCGGGTGTTTATGCCAATATTCTCCTTCAAATATTCAACCTTTTATATTTCAATTAGTCTTATTCTTTATATACCAAAGCGAACGTGGTTTTGGGATTTTTTATTTAAGGTCTCAATTGCCTCCATCTTCAGATGGGGGAAAAAGAACAGGAAAAATTAATCATTCC
>JAYTMW010000850.1:0-2962 GCA_043728105.1 Saprospiraceae bacterium
GAGCCACCAATTGGCCCAATTGCCGCAGCCATTGCCAATGCCGTATTTAATTTGACGGGCAAACGCCTCAATCGGTTGCCGCTGAATAAGCATTTGGAATTGTCATAAATCGTTAATTTTGACTGTTTTACTGAGGGGTATAAAAACTTAACCGCTTGATTATCAACCAGATAGTCAAGCGGTTTTTCGTTAAAAGAGAGCGTAAATACTGAGGGGGTATAAAACAAATATATATTAGTACCATACTTCAATGCCTCGCCAATCATCCTTTTCACGCAGGAAGATAAATATCAAACTGGGCACCCTTATTTACATCACCAGTGGCGATAATATAGCCATTATGTGATTCTACAATTTTTTTGCAAATAGCAAGACCAATGCCCGAACCCGTGTATTGGTTGGCGTTTAGCCTGTTAAACACTTTGAAAATATCGTTTTTAAAGCTGTTGTTAAAGCCAATGCCATTATCAGAGAAAGAAATTTTAAACCATTCCCGTGGCTGTTCACCTGTAATCGTTTCGTGATTACCCGTAAATTTTGTGCTACTTATTTTTATAATAAGTGGCACATCTTGGCTGGCAAATTTGATTGAATTGCTGATGATATTGACAAACAATTGTTGCAACTGAAAGTTAATGCCTTTTACATTGGGCAAAGTGCTGATGTCAATAGTCACCCCTTTTTCCTCGATTTCCTCTTTTAGATCCATGACAACTTCTTTCACCACACTGTTCAAGTCCACTACCTCAAATTTTGCATCGTCATACATTAAACTTGCGTAAGAAACCAATGCTTCAATAAGCCGTTGCATTTTGGCAGCGGAAGATTGCATACGCATAATGTTTGAATTGACAACATCTGGAATGTCATTGCTGTATTTTTCTAAAACAATGGACGCATATATCTGTATTTTCCGTAAAGGTTCTTTCAAATCATGCGTGCTTATCCAGTTCATATTTGCCAATTCATCATTGGCTTTTTGCAGTTTTTCATTGAGGCTGCGGTATCTTATCTCTTCTTCTATTAAATCTATTAAATGCAATTGTCTTTGTATAACTAAGGATATGGAAGCGGCGGCATTTAGTTCGGGTCTGAGCCATTCTGTGCTTTGATATTTTACAGATTCGCTCCAAGCCGCAAATGATTTTCGAGGCGTAATTAAATTGTTTTTTTCATTTAGCCCTAACGCTTTATTGGGATCGCCTCCCCACAGTTTGATTGTTTGTATTTCTTGTCGCAGCCAAAATATAGCATTGCCTGGCAATAAACTAAGCCGTTGATAACAAATGCCTGCCACACTATTGCTCATTGCTTTGGCGGGCAGATATTCTTCACTAAACCTTGATGTGCTAAAATTTTCATTTTTTATATTTTTAAAAAACCAGTCCGCCATCAACAGCATTTCTTCATTTGACGGGATTATGCCTGCGGTAAATAAATTGCCTTTATGGATTATAGCAATGCCATCTGCATTTAAAAGGTTTTTTAGCAATTCCAGTGTTGAAGCATCGCTAATAACAGGCTGTTCTTTGATAAATTGTTCACTTAGTTCTTGGAGCTTTTCATTGGTTTCTTTAGTGAGTTCAAATTCGTCGGCTGCCCATCGCACATCAATTTGCGATTGAAGAAATACAGCCTGCAAATGTGCTGCAAGCCTTACATAATACGGAATATATTTTGGGGTGGAATGATGACAGGATATAAGTCCCCACAATTTTTTATTGTGAATCAATGAGATGCTAAAAGAAGCCGCAACACCCATATTTTTCATGTATTGGATATGAATCGGCGACACTGAACGCAAAAAAGAAAGACTAAGATTTAATGTATTCGCTGATTTGCCCTCTTGCTCCTCCAAGCCAAATAAAGGTACAGGCTCATAGCCAACATCGGCTATCATTCTTATAGGGTTGCGTACATAAAGTTCACGGGCTTGGGCGGGAATATCTGTATGGGGATAATAAAGCCCCAAAAACGGTTCGAGATCTTCCTGTTTACTTTCGGCATACACTTCACCGTTGTAATTTTTGTCAAAACGGTAAATCATTACTCGGTCGTAACCCGTAATCAATTTTGTTTCTTCAGCAATATCTCGACAAAGTTTTTTCAAGTTATCCGACCTTTCTGTATGATAGGCAAAACGCTTTGTTTGTATATACAGTTCAGGCAAATAGTTATGCTCCTCCGTAAAAGGTTCCATCTCTAAAACAACCGTTTCACCGCTTTTATGTGCTGATGTGCTATAAATTTTGCCCTGTAAAGTAAAAACAAAAGGGCGTTCCATACCACTATCATCAACTTTGTATTGGGCAGTAAAGATATTTATTTCTTCTTTATCAAAAAATTGATGTAAACTTTTACCTATTATTTCATTCAAGGGCAACTGAAAATAGATTTCGCAATTTTTACTTGCAAAAGCAATGGAATAATCAACCATTTTTACAGCAAGTAAAAAACCATGAGGCTGTATGCTTCCTGGTATGTGGATTGGTTCGCTTTCGCAATTGGTAATCGTTACTTCATGGTCTGGAATCAAATTTCTAATTTTCATATTCAGCAAGTTTATAGGAATGTTTTGATAAACAATTATTGAGCAACGAAAATGTATTTACGGCACTGTCAATAATTTCGTCTTCATTGCCAGTAGATGCACCCGCTTCGCAAAGCAATTGCAAAAATGTTTTCCACATACTGCCTGTTTGCCCAGCATAAGCCGTTAAATAAGTCGTTTTTCCAACAACGGAATCACCCAAAATTTTCGACAAATGTTTGTTGATGATTTGCCCCCCGAGTGTAGAACCTTCCAGCACGTACATGCCGCCTAATGCAGCCGAGGCCGTTTGGTAATGGGTAATGAATAGTTCATCATCTTTATAAGGTTGTGCTGATGAATGATTCATCAGGGCAAGGTCGTCTTGTATGAAGTGCGACTTTTTTCTATCATCAATTTGGAGCAATTCAT
>JAYTMW010000851.1:0-10105 GCA_043728105.1 Saprospiraceae bacterium
CGTGAGGGCAAAATTTGGGGTAAAGACTTAGCCCACTATGGTTTCAAAGATTTGGGTTTTGGGAGTAGCAAAGCCTCACCGTGGCGGGCAGGAGCCAATGAAAACACCCTTATTTCTTTTTCTAAAGACGTAAAAATAGACGGTAAACCCTTAGCCGCAGGCACTTATGGCTTATCTATGGCTTTGGGTGAAACAGAAACGACCGTTATATTTTCAAAAGAAACCAATGCTTGGGGCAGTTATTTTTATGATGAAAAAAAAGATGCCCTCCGCACAACCGTCAAAAATGAGCAAAATACTGATGCATCCCGAGACAATCGGGAGGGGGTAGAATGGCTCAAATACGAATTTTTGAACCAATCAGAAAGCTCGGCTATGATAGCTTTGATGTGGGAAAAACAGAAAATTGGGTTTGTGGTAGATGTAGATATATTGAAAACGCAATTTGATACCTATGTCTCGGAAATGAAAATGCCAAAAGGGTTTAGTACAATCGCTCGCAACCAAGCCGCTGAATTTTGCTTAGAAAACAACTATGAGTTAGAACAAGGTCTAAAATGGGCAGATGATGCAGTGGGTTTTCAAAAAAACTTCCAAACATTATACACAAAAGCGGCTTTTTTGAAAAAAATGGGTAAAACGGCTGAAGCCGATGCCACCATGAAAGAAGCCATTCCACTTGCTGCCACCGTGGATTTACACGGCTACGCAAGGTCGCTTTTGGCAGAAAAAAAAGCGCAAGATGCTTTCAATATTTTTAAAATGAATTATGATAAGACACCCAACATCTATACCACCAATGTGGGTCTGATAAGAGGCTATTCCGCTTTGGGCAACTATAAAAAAGCCCTCGAACATGCTAAAATGGCTCTCACACAAGCACCTGATGCCGTGAATAAAGGGAGTGTTGAAAAAATGATTAATACGCTTGAAGCGGGGAAGGATGTGAATTAATTAAATTTTATAATTCTACTTTGTCACTCTACGGATGAAAAAGGACTAACTGGATTGATTGATTTTTTAAAGAAAAATTTTCAATTTTTCTTTAAAAAATCAATCAATCCGAAAAGAACTTCTCTCAAGTACGCCTTTTGCCGTAGGCAAAACAGTGAGTGAATATCTAAACAGATAGAGTGCCAAAGTAGAAATAAGGCATTCAATTAATATAAACAAATGACAGACAACAAATCATAAGTAAAAAAGCATCAACATTTTTAGTTTAAAAAATTGCGCATTCAATTGATTATCAACGTCTTATGAGGTCAATAGAAGCCTTATAAACTATTGTCTTTTTTTTAAAATAAGGCAAAATACTGAGGGGTATCTGACCAATACCACCCCATGCCGAAGGCTTGTCTTTTTTTAAATTCTCACTATACATTTTTTTAATTATTCATCTAAAAATTAAATTAGTATGAAAAAAGTCTCCATTATTTTAGCCTTTATTCTGTTGACCATTGGCATTGCCTCGGCCCAGAGAACCGTGACGGGAACTGTCATTGACCAAAAAAATGAACCTATGGTCGGGGCAAGTGTCATCGTCAAAGGAACTACCACGGGTGTCATTTCTGACATTGATGGTAAATATGCCTTAACTGTACCCGCTGGTGCTACAACGCTCTTGTTTAGTTTTGCGGGCTACATCACGCAAGAAGTGACGCTGGGTGCATCCAATATCGTGGATGTTACCTTGGGCGAATCCACGTTACAAGAATTAGTCGTTACAGGCACGGGCGTTGCCACCAACAAACGGGATTTGGCCATTGACGTTCAAACAATTGGCGCAAAAGCCTTGCCCAATGCCCCCACCGCTTCCATTGACCAAGCCCTCATTGGCAAAATTGCGGGCGCACAAATCAGTAGCGTAAACGGTACGCCGGGCTCTCCCGTGAGCATTTTACTGAGGGGTATCAATTCCATAAATACAGGCACAACGCCTATGATTATGATTGACGGCGTTCAAATGGGTTCAACCAATCTCAACTCCGTTGACCTTAACTCCATCGAGCGGGTTGAGGTAGTTCAAGGAGCCGCCGCCGCAAGCATTTATGGCGCACAAGGTGCTAATGGTGTCATCCAATTGTTTACAAAAAAAGGAAAAAGCGGACAGTTGAACATTGATTTTTCAACGAGCTATGTCACCAATGAATTTCTCAATATCGGGGGACTCGAAAAAGCTCGTTTGCATGGTTTCAAAACGGATGCGAGCAACAATATTGTAGGCGGCACGGGCAAACCTATTACCGTTGACCCTGATTTGGGTATTTATTCTGAAAATGTCATTTGGAACAGCACCGACCCAACCTTAAAAATTGACAAACCATACGACCAAAATCTCAAATATGTGGATCATTTCAAAATGTTTTTGAAGCCCACTGTCACCACCAATAACTCATTGTTTATTTCAGGTGGAAAAGATAAATTCGACTTTTCGGTTGGGGCTTCTCACAACACTCAAGAAAGTGCTTTCGTTGGCAATGGCACTTTCAAACGCACCAATTTTAACGCCAACATCGGTATGGAATTGGCCAAAGGATTGACCTTGCGCTCCACCACACAGATGATTTATACCGACAATAAAATAAATGATGGTGGGGGCAATGGTACTATTTTCGCTCTATTCAACAGCCGCCCTTTTGTTGATTACGCTGCAAGATTATCTGATGGCACTTATCCCGTTTACTTGGGTGACGCACAAGGCGTGAATGGCAATAATCCTTTTTTCATCAATGAAAATGCGACTTCTGATACAAAAGTGCTGGATGTGATTCAAGGATTAAATTTAACTTATACGCCGTTTAAATTCTTAGAATTTAACGCAAAATATGGTTTGAATTATCAAAATCAAGACATAATTTATAATTTTAGAAATCAATCGCAAAATGCCAATGTGATTGAAACGGGCAGTTGGTGGTTCGGTCTAAACGGTGGTTCGCCTAATGGTGAAATTCAGAATATTTTATCCCGTACAACTTTCCAAAATCTCTTAACCTCCGCCACTTTGCGCTTGGATTTTAAAGAAGATTTAGGGTTAAATATTCCCATAAAATCAAGTACGCAAGTTGCTTATGATTATAGAAATAGTCAGAACAGAAGTTATAGCGTCGCAGGTCTGAACTTGCCTACTTACACGCCTTATACCATAGCGCAAGCCTCTACCCAAACCATCCGCAGCGATTTTAAAACGCCTTTTATCACCTTCGGATATTTGGTCAATCAGCGTTTTGATTTTGGTGATTTTGCAGGGGTTACAGCCGGTTTCCGCAGCGATTATTCTTCCGCTTTTGGGCAAGGTTCTAAGCCTTTCACCTTCCCACGTGGTGATGCTTATTTGCGTTTATCAGGTTTTAATTTTTGGAAAAATAGCGGTTTAAATGCCGTCATTCCTGAGTTTAAACTGAGGGGAGCCTATGGTCAAGCGGGTATTCAGCCGTTGCCATTTGATCGTTACGTTACCTTAAACACGGGTTCGGTGGGCAGCGAAAACTCCTTCTTTTTCCCTTCCAATCAAGCCAATCCTTTATTGAATGTGGAGGTCTCTACGGAGCAAGAGTTTGGGGCAGACATTTCAATCAGAGCATCTAAAAGCGCATGGTTCAGTAGCATCATCTTCTCGCCTACTTATTGGAAACGGGAAACAGAAAATGCGATTTGGAACGTGGATGTGGCACCCACATCGGGCGTAGGCACGCTTAAAGACAACTCATTTTCTTTGGGTTCAAGCGGGTTTCAATTCATTTTGAACACCCAAATCTTAGATAAGCGGGATTTTAAATGGAATCTTATAGCGAATTTTGGTAAATCTTCTTCTGAAATAACGGCCATAAAAGGCGCACCTGTTGTCATCAGAACAGCGGCTGGTAGCTCAAATTATGTTTTAGAACCTGGCAAAAAAATTGGTCAATTATTCGGCTTTTTAGGCTTAAACTCGCTTGATCAGAAAGATGATAAAGGAGAATTTTTATTACCGCAAGACCAAAAAGATAAATATGAAGTGGCAAGCAACGGCTGGGTCGTGAACAAAGCAACCAAAGCACCTTATTTTTCTGAAAATCAATACAGTTTTGGTGATCCAAATCCCGACTTCAATATCGCTTTTATCAACAGCTTTACCATCAAAAATTTTGTCACATTCAATTTTCAATTTGATTGGATAAGCGGTAGCCACATCTACAATCAAACCAAAGAATGGATGTATCGTGATGGTATCCACAGCGATTATGCAAAACCCATAACCATCAATGGCGAAACGGGTGCATGGTCTGCCTTCTATCGGGGTGTTTATGCCGAGCGTTCAAGAAATGGAACGAAAAACTATTTCTACGAAGATGCCTCTTTCGTCCGTTTGAGAAACATCGAATTGTCTTTTGATTTGAGCAAAATCATCAATTTAGGCGTTTTCAAACGCATGCAATTGTCGTTAGCGGGCCGCAATCTTTGGACAGCTACCAAATACACGGGCTTAGACCCCGAAGTAAATAGTTCCAATGTTTATTCGACAAATTCAGCTTGGGATAGAGGCACCGACCACAACACCATGCCCAATTTACGCTCTTACCAAATAGGATTGAATGTAGGTTTTTAGATTAAATTTTATCAAGCAAGACCCCTTCAGTATTTTGCTTGTTTCGAGGGTCGAGTTACGAGTTTTGAGTTTTTTTTTACTATTTGATTTTTAAAGTAACTCAAAACTCGTCAATCAAAACAGAAAAATAATACCCACTTCGATTGGGACTGAGGGGGTGCTTGGTAGTGTTCCTGTAGCGGCGGTTTTAACCGCCGATGATACAATAATACATTGATAATCAATGCTTTATGCTTCTTCGGTAGTTAAAATTACAGCAATATTTATTTTAACAAATAAAAAAAATAGCAATGAAAAAAATAGCAATCATAATTATAGCATTCTTGGGTCTGTTTTCCGCTTGCGAAAAAAACGAGTTGGATGTGAAGAACCCCAACCAACCAACGCCCGAAAGTGCCACAACAGAGTCGGGTATCATTTCATTGGCTCAAGGCTCAATTTACCTCAATGGTTTCATAAGCATTGACCCTAAATTTAACGACGGTGTGTATGGTCGTTTTTGGTCGGGTGCAATCGGTTTCCATGAAATGTTGGGCGATAACATAGGTATCGAAGCCGCCAACGCTTTTTTAAACCAATTTTCTTGCCCCGATGCCGTCACTTTAGATGACGGAAAGGTCGTTTTAAATCCTAACTCGCCCAAAACGCAATTTGAGCTTTTGAGGAGTGTGAATAAAAATGCCAACTCCAATTCAAACCCAATCATACAGGAGTGGGCTTACATGTATAGTTTGAACAACGGCAGCAACAATATTTTGAAATTAATGGAAAGCATCACTTTCACAGGCAATATCGAAGTCAAAAAGAACACTTTAAAGGCGTGGGCTTATTGGTGGAAAGGTTTTGCATACGCCCATATTGGCTCTATTTATTACGCTGGCATCATCAACGACGAGCCAAATGTCACCAACACAACCTACGTGACAAAAGAGAAAATCATAGAAGAAGCAATCGCCAATTTTGATAAAGCGGCTGCCTTGTTAACCACTTTAGGCGCAGGCGGCGGTGACTATGATGCGGTGTTAAAAAAGCTCATTCCTGATTTTTGTCAAAAAGGGAAAGGCGGTATTTTGACCCCTGCCATGTGGATTCGCAACATCAACACCATGAAAGCACGGAATATTCTCGCAAATACACCCGTAGCTTCCATGACGGCGGCCCAATGGAATGCGATAGCGACTTTAACAGCAAATGGCGTGAAAGAAACGGACTTAACTTTTACGGGCCGCTCCAATGAAGCGGGTGATATTTGGGTGGCTTCCAATGGTTTTATTTCCGTAAAAGCCACGAGTACAGCACCGGGCGGCAATACCTACAAAATAAGTGAGCGGCTTATTCAAGATTTTAAAACGGATGATAAACGCTTAGAAAACAACTTCGTAAAAGGCACACAATGGATTGGCAACGCCGACCGTGGGAACGTTTTTAACACCCGCTACACGCTCAAAGATGGTGGTGCGGGCATAAAAGGTACTATGGTTTACAGCAATCGAACCGCCAATGCCTTAGAAATCTACCTCGCAGGCACGTATGAGGAAAACACCTTGATGCAAGCCGAAGCCAAAATTTACACCAATGATATTGCTGGTGCATTGCCTTTGATTGATGCTGTAAGAAAATTTCAAGGCGCAGGTTTGACGGATTTAGCGGGGACAACTCTCGCATTAGCCGATGCCAAAGAGGAGCTTCGTAGAGAACGCAGAAGTGCTTTGGCATTTAGAGGTTTAGCCTTTTATGATGCTCGTCGTTGGGGCATCACCGAAAAAGGCAGCCAAGGCAGAACAGGTGCAGTCGTCGTGGATGGTGGTGGAAAATTGAACACCAACGCCACCATAAAATACAATTATTTAGACTACTGGGATGTGCCTGATAATGAATTGGCGTACAATCCAGCCGATAGCAAAAGTGCGCCTATTGCAAATCCTAAAAAATAAGATTCTCTATTGCTATTTAAAAAAAATACTTTTGTGAAACTGTTTCACAAAAGTATTTTTTTTTAACCAAAAAACGCAAAAATACTGAGGGGGCCTCCGCTTTACAACTCCCCAATATCTTCATTCCACAATTCAGAATTTTCGGCAATAAAATCCTCCATCATGGTCACACATTCTGGCAAATCCAAGTCAATTACTTCCACGCCGTGCGACTCCATAAAAGCCCGTGCGCCATCAAAAGTGCGAGATTCGCCCACAATCACTTTCGGTATTTTGAATTGCACAATCGTTCCCGCACACATATAGCAAGGCATCAAAGTCGAATAAATCGTCGAACCTCGATACGACCCCACCCTACCTGCATTGTTCAAACAATCCATCTCGCCGTGTAAAATCGGGTTTTTTTCTTGCACCCGTTTGTTGTGACCCACCGCCACTAATTCACCGTTTTTAACCAACACCGACCCAATCGGAATACCGCCCTCTCCCCTACTTTTCATGGCTTGATCAATCGCCATTTGCATAAATTTATCTTTCTCCATTTTTATAAAAATTATAAGATTACAAAATTACAAGGTTGAGTATTTTTTAAAAATTCATCAAATTTAGACGTTATCAACTATCCATTATTAACTATCCACTATCTTGCGGCTCAAAAATAAAAAAAATCTATGCAAAATTGGATATTCCTTATCGTTGCCGTTATTTTAGGTACTATCATGCCCACGCAAGCCGCCATCAATAATAAATTGTCAATCCACTTATCAAACCCTATTTTGGCGGCATTGACCTCCTTTTTAGTCGGTTCGGTCACGCTGATACTCTACTGCCTTTTCAACGGCACCCCCCTCACTAATTTGGGGCAAATAAAAAATGCGCCGCCAAGTGCCTTGTTGGGCGGTTTTATTGGAGCTATTTATGTCGCTTGCGTCACGTTTTTAGTCCCTCGTCTGGGTGTTGCGCTCTTGTTCAGCATCATCGTGGCGGGACAAATGCTCACAACCCTTTTTCTCGACCATTACGGCGTTTTTGGCGTTCCCATTCGTGAGGTCAGTTTGCCCCGTGTTCTCGGCATTTTGCTGATAATTGGTGGCGTTATATTGGTAAGAAAATTTTAAAAACGAATTTAAGCCACGAATTTGCGAATAAGGCTAATTTGCGAATTTTTGCAAGTATAAAATTCGTAAATTAGCCTTATTCGCAAATTCGTGGTCTAAAAAATTAGTTGTATGATAACAGAACAAGATAAAAATTTCATGCGTGAAGCCATAGCCCAAGCCCTCCACGGCATGACAAGTGGCGAAGGCGGCCCATTCGGTTGCGTCATTGTAAAAGACGGCAAAATTGTCGGTCGTGGCAACAATCGTGTTACCTCCACCAACGACCCAACGGCTCATGCAGAAGTCGTGGCGATACGAGATGCGTGCAAAAATCTCAATGATTTTCAATTGACCGATTGCATTGTTTACACGAGTTGCGAGCCTTGCCCCATGTGTTTGGGCGCAATCTATTGGGCCCGACCTACACGTATAGTATATGCCTGTACGAAAGACGATGCGGCGGCGATAGATTTTGACGATGCTTTCCTTTACGAAGAAATTGTTACACCTATCAGTAAGCGGAAAATTCCGACTATTCAGATATTACAAAATGAAGGTTTAACTGTTTTTAAGGCTTGGAAAGATAAGACGGATAGGATTGAATATTGAAAAGAGGACCCTCAGTATTTTAATATTTTCTGTATAAAATCTGTATTTAATAAAGAAAAAATAAAGATATAAGTGATAACTATCTGATTATCAATGTATTAAGGAAGCCTTTTGCCTTCGGACTGACACAAAAATTTAAGCACGTTAGGTTAGTCACCAATCAGGTTCTTAGTTTCAGCACCACCGCCCTTCAACACTATGGGTGTTGGCAAATCTATCAAAAGTCGCATTTGATAGATGGCTATATCATTTAATTTACTTAGCCTGTCTTCTTTTGATAGACCCATTTTAATAAATTCAGCATTTAGATTTTCTAAGTTTGCAAGAACTAAAAGTTGCTCTGTCGTAGCATGGTCTCGCATATTGCCTTTCAATTTGGGGTTCTCATTACGCCACTCCTTAGCCGTAATACTAAATAATGCTATATTCAACAAATCGGCTTCTGATGCATAATACAATGATTCAAACTTTGTATCTTGGATTTTATGAGGTATCAAATGATTTTTAACGGCATCTGCGTGAATTTTATAATTGACTTTAGATAATGTCCGTTTTATCTCCCAATTAAGCGATTTGGTTTCCTCATGCCTAATTTTTTGAAATTCTTTAATGACATATAACTTGAAAGTCGGGCTCAAATAAGATAAAAACTCATAAGCAATATCACGGTGGGCATAAGTACCACCATATCTTCCTTGCGTTGCCCTTATACCAATTGCACCCGTTTTTTCGACCCAATCTGTAATGGCTAAAACAAAAGTTGCTGAACCTGTTTGATTTCTAATGTCCTCAAAATTGAGTACATTAAAATTTGAATTGTGCAAAATTTCCCACGCACCCAAATATTCAATCGTAGAACGAGTGCGTAACCAATTAAGAATCAACTGCCCTGTTCGCTCATTAAATCGTTTTGCAATGTCCGTTAGAGAAATAAAATCATTTTCACTTTCTTTATAAAATCTAATCTCTGTACCTTCAACCGAAATTGTTGTTCCTTGTTTTGCCATGTTTCATAGTTTTTAATAATCAATACAAATTGCATCCATTAAACTCGTGATAAAAAAAGCTCTATCATGGCTCAAAAATATATTTTATCTCCCAAATTTTTTAATAATTTTTAAGATTAAAACCCCTCAGTATTTTCAATGTTTGCGACAAAAAATTTATGACTAATAGAAAATTAAAATATTTCTGTATAAATTTTTAATTAAAAAAAGAAAATTAATGCTGTTTGAGGTGTACGAAAAAATCGTATAACTAAACAATGACAAAAAATATGCAACAGACTGTGCCAATACAGAGGAATACTCTGCATATAATTTATCCCTATTCTTTCGTCAAAGGCAGAACCTCTTAAATAATGGTTTGTCTAATTTTTAAACCTTTGTATTTGCAAACCAATAAACTAAACAGTTACAAAAAATTTCTGTATTTAATCTGTATTTAATAAAGAAAAAATAAAGATTATTAAACATAACTGATTGAAAATCAACCACTTACACACAATTCATCATTTATCATTCATAACTCATCATTAAATAAATAATGCTCATTACTGGACAACTCATAGACATTCGCAACCGCCACCTCTACCCTGCCGAGGTTGAAATCATTGACGGTAAAATCACTCGCATCACCCCCGTGGATGCTGCGCCTAAACGCTACATCCTACCCGGATTCGTGGATGCACACGTACACATAGAAAGTTCGATGCTTGTGCCGAGCGAGTTTGCAAAAATGGCAGTCGTGCATGGCACGGTTGCCACAGTGAGCGACCCACACGAAATTGCCAATGTTTTGGGCAAAGAGGGCATCTATTATATGTTGGAAAATGGACGAAAAGTGCCTTTCAAATTCAACTTTGGTGCGCCCTCATG
>JAYTMW010000852.1:0-15033 GCA_043728105.1 Saprospiraceae bacterium
GAACCGATAGCTAATTCGCCATCATCTCGAAAATCTACTTGAAAATTTGTATTTTTAATGAGAAGTTCAGAAATACCTTTACCGAACCCATCGCCCATATCGCCGAGCCCATCCATCATTTTTTCAAGCCCTTCACCCATTTTGCCCATAGCCTCTTTCAAATCCACTTTTTTGCCATCAATTTCTACATTGACTTCACCATCTAATTCCTTTTGCGCTTTTTCAAGGTCTCCATGCAGTTCTATTTTTCCTTTTTCAATTTCTTCTTTTGCCTGTTTGGAAGCATCTTCCAAATCTTTAAGATTGATTTCTGAAACCTTGACGTTGTATTTTCCTTTAAATGTGTTGCTCAAGGATGTGTCATTTTTGCAAGATGAAAAGGTTAAAACACTCATAAGAAGTAATACACTGAAAACTAAGCTGTTCTTTTTCATATTTTGATTTTTTTTGAAATGATTTAAAAACTTAATTTCTTTTTTTGTTTCATTCCTAATTCTACTTTGGCACTCTAAAACAGGGAAAGGACTAAACGGATTGATTCATTTTTTTTGACGAAAAATTTTCAATTTTTCGTCAAAAAAAATGAATCAATCCGAAAAAAACATCCTCAAACACGCCTTTTGCCGTAGGCAAAACAGTGAGTAAATATCTCATATTATTGAGTGCCAAAGTAGGACTAAATACTGAGGGGTATAAAAAGTGAAATGAGAAGTCAAATATAGAAAAATAATCATTTTTATACCGATTTTTATAACCTCTTTCTTTTATGAAAACACAGAAAGAGAATTTAAAACTACCCCCTCAGTATTTTTCATAAAAACCAATAAAAAAAGCTCTCTAAAAATGAATTCAGAGAGCTTTTTAAGCATTAAAATAAAAGTAAAAATTTTCTGTCGAAGTAAGTGGATTCGAACCACTGACCCCCGCAATGTCAATGCGATACTCTAACCAACTGAGCTATACTTCGTTAATTTTCGCTTCATGTTTCGTAAGCTGACGCAAATGTAGCAATATTTTCTTTTTTGACAACCCCCTCAGTATTTTTTCCTAAAATTCTTTTCTGATATGGTATAAATTAATCATAAATAGGCTCGGTTTTTGTAATGTAAAGTTACCAAATAAAATTTGCCGAATAGACTTTTAGAATCATTTTAATTGGATTGATATAAAGGTGCAATTTTATGAATTTAATAATTTAGAATAAAGATTAAAAATATAACATTTCTACAAAATATAATTTTGAAAAATGTCGTTTAAGTGTCTTAACAAGACGTTTCATTTCTTAACAATTACTTAATTTTCAATTTTCGTTACTTTAACCGAACTTTGTGTCTTAATTAAGTGTTATAAGTACACTAAGTCGTTTTCAAAGAAATATATTCAATCGAATAAAAAATATTTTCATACATTCTTGTTGTTTAGTTAAGCTGTCCGCCTTGTAACTCACGAGGCGGATTTTTTTTGTCCTTTTTCGATTAATTTGCTCTTTTAGTCGAAATAAATCATTGGTTGTCAAACCATTTCTCATGTTTGTCTATTATTATTTTTAATTAGTGACAAGTTTAGTAATAAATAGGTCATTTTTTGAAACACATAGGCACATAGGACACATAGAAGCTATATAAAGTGTTGATTATTAAGGGTTTATATATAAAACTATGTGTTCTATGTGCCTATGTGTTAAAAAAAAATCAATTTGACCTTCTTTTTTTAATAGCTATTTATTGAAACCAAGTTTTTGAATTAAAACTAAAATAAAAACGAATGAAAAATTTGAACAATTTGAAAAGGCTTTCTTTTATGCTCTGTAATGTATTGATTTTCAATACATTACAAGCTCAAAATCCTGAAATCAAACCACAAGTAGATGCCCGTTCCGTTAGTTTTGGTGGCATGAGAGCTCGTAGCATTGGCCCAGCCGTCATGAGCGGGCGTTGCTCTGACGTGGATGGTGTGGAAAAAGACCCTGCCATTTTATACGTGGGCGGTGCCAACGGTGGCGTGTGGAAATCTTCAAGCGGTGGCGCATCTTTCCGCCCTGTTTTTGATGAATTCCAACAAGCCATTGGCAAAATCCGAGTGGACCAAAGTCATCCCGATACGGTTTGGGTAGGCACGGGCGAGCCTTGGGTGCGCAACTCGGTAGGCGTGGGTACGGGCATATATGTGACCCGCAACGGTGGTTCAACTTGGGAGTTTAAAGGCTTGCCAAATTCTGAACGCATTGCCAATATTTTAATCAATCCGACCAACTCGAATGAAATTTTTGTCGCCGTTCAAGGGGCTTTGTGGAGTGATTCACAAGAGCGAGGGGTCTATAAATCGTCTGATTTTGGCAAAACTTGGGAGAAAATCTTTTACGTTGATGCTCAAACAGGTTGCGCTGATTTGGCGATGGATCCAAAGAATCCTATGGTCATGTATGCGTCTATGTGGGAGCATCGCCGCCGCCCCGACTTTTTTAATTCAGGCGGAAAGGGTAGTGGTTTGTTTAAAACGACCGATGGAGGAAAAACATGGAATAAAATTCAAGGTGGTGGTTTTCCAACGAGTAATCTCGGTCGCATTGGCGTTGGTTTAGCGCCCTCAAATCCGAACACCATATATATAAGTGTTGAAGCGGAGAAAAAAGAAGAAAAAGGCGTTTACAAAACCCTTGATGCAGGTAAAACATGGGCGAAAATGAGTTCTGATTTTAACACAACAGTCCGCCCATTCTATTTTTCACGCATCACGGTTGATCCTACGAATGAAAATAAACTCTATAAAGCGGGTCTTCAAGGCATCATTAGTGAAGATGGTGGCAAGACTTTCCGCCAAATTTTTAGTGGGGTCCATAGCGATATGCACGCTTTTTATATTTCTCCCAAAAATCCAAAAATGGTTATTTTGGGTAGCGATGGAGGTGCTTATATTTCACAAGACGGTGGTCATCTTTGGAGACATTGTCAAGATTTGCCTTTTGCGCAATTCTATCACGTGTCAATTGATAACGACGAACCTTACAATGTGTACGGTGGTTTGCAAGATAACAATTCGTGGTTTGCGCCCAATGAAACAAGCGGCGGCGTGAAAAATCAAGATTGGATGCCAACAAGTGGGGGCGATGGTTTTTATATGTTCCGTCATCCGACAAATAAAAACATTGTGTTTTCGGAGTCGCAAGGCGGCGATTTGACCCGTTATGACAAGTCAAATGGCTTGCAAAAAGACATCAAACCAATGCCAAAAGTGGGTGACCCTGAATTCCGTTGGAATTGGAATACTCCTATTGCTTTAAGTAATACGAACCCAAATCGCCTGTATTATGCGTGTCAATTCCTCTTCAAAAGTGAAGATATGGGTGACACTTGGACAAAAATCTCACCTGATTTGACGACCAATGACCCAAAACGGCAAGATAAAAAAACGGGTGGATACAGCTCCGATTGGTCGGGTGCAGAAACGAATACAACGATTGTTCAAATCGCTGAATCCCCGCTTGATGGCAACATCGTTTGGTGTGGAACGGATGACGGCAACGTACAAGTTTCTTTTGATGGAGGAAAAAACTGGGTCAATCAAACTAAGAATTTGGGTGTGCCAGCGGGCTTGTGGATTAGCAATATTGAGCCAAGTCATTTTGATAAAAACGTCTGTTTTGTCACCGTGGATGGGCATCGTTCAGGAGATAAAAAACCGTATATTTTGAAGACTGTTGATGGCGGAAAGTCATTTACGATGCTCAATACTGAGGGGGTAGATTCGTATGCACATTGTTTGAACGAAGATTTGGTGAATCGTGAATTGTTGTTTCTCGGTACAGAAATGGGGTTGTATGTCTCCATAGATGCGGGTCGTAGTTTTAAGTTGTTTAAAAACAATATACCTAAAACAGCCGTGATGAAAATGGCGATTCATCCAAAAGAACATGACTTGGTGATAGCTACGCATGGTCGAGGCATTTTCATCATCGACGACATCACACCGCTGCGTGCGCTCACCCGTGAGGTGGCTGAGAAAGATTTTCATCTGTTTCCGACAAATCCAAAAATTATCAACATGAGAAGACCTGTTTCAAATGGTTTTTATGGTGCGGGTAATTTTTATGGTGAAAATCCTTCGAGCGAAATACAGATTATTTATTATCAGAAAAAACGCCACACTTTTGGCGATTTGATGGTTGAAGTGTATGACCCAACGGGCAAATTGATAAAAAGTGTTACGGGAGGCAAAGGCGCAGGCTTGAACATGGTTGATTTTCCGACCTATTTGACCATTCCTAAAGCCGCTCCTACGACAAATATTGAAGCAATGGGTCGTGGCATTTTCCCGCCGTCGTTGCCTGAGGGTACTTACACCTTTAAAATTAAGAAAGGAAAAGAGGAATATCCAGGTAGTTTTGAGATAAAATATTCAGACGATTGCCCTTATCCTTTGGCAGAGAGAAAAATTCAACAAGAGCTTTCCATGAAGGTTTTTAATATGGTTGAGCAATTGGGTTACAATTTTTATCAACTCAAAAGCATCCATGAGCAAGCCGATAAAGTGGCGAAAGAAATAGAACCAACGGATAAAAAAATGGCTAAACAATTGACCGATTATGCGCGTGATATTGAAAAATACAAAGCCACTTTAACCACGCTCGATGGTGATTTTTACGTAGCGGCGGGTGAAAATTTGAGAGAAGAATTGTCTCGTTTATATTCGGCCATTGTCGGCTTTCCGGGCAAACCTACTGAGACTTCTATTCAACGTTTGGCTTATTTTGAAGGCAAACTCAAAGAGGTTCAAACCAAATTTGAGGGATATACTACTCAAATGAATAAGTTGAATGAGGGTATCACGAAAGCTCAAAAAATGCCTTTGAAGATTAAAACTTTGAAGGAGTTTAAGGAAGATAAGTAGTTGGTTTATAATGGCGTAATGTGTTGATATTCAATGGGTTATGTAATTTTAATTCTTAATTTAAAAAAGAGTGTAGTTCTCATTCGATGTATTTACTCACTGTTTTGTGCTGTGCACAAAAGGCGTGCGTGAAAGTTTTTTTTCGGTTCGAACTAATTTTTTCAAATAGAAATTTTGGAAAAATTTCTATTTGAAAAAATTAGTTCGAACCATTTATTCCTCTTTTTTAGTACGCCTTTTATGCGCAGCATAAAACAGTGAGTAAATATATTAAATGAGAACTACACCCTTTAAAAACACCCTCTTGGTTGAAAATACTGAGGGGGTGTTTTGTTATTTGAAAATACTGATAGCTCAACCCGAGACAATCAGAAGAGGGTAGTTTTTTTTCATGCGGGCAATGAGGTGTAAAGAAAATTTATACTTTTGCGGTCGAATTGGCTTTCCACAAAATCGGTTGTGAAAATGCAACAAATGTTTTTTACATAACAAATCCTCTGCTAACAACAAAAGTATGAAAGAAGCTACCCGCAAACAAGAGAGCATAACGAATATTAGCAAAGGAGTCATGTTAAATGCCTATCCTGATAGCATCGGAACGAATTTGAACGATATTATTACGGTGTTGAAAATGCCAGAATTTAAAAACGCATTTTCCCTTTTTTATATCCTACCCACTTTTTTTAACAGCGATTTAGATAGAGGATTTTCGATTATTGATTACAACATCAACGAAGATTTAGTGTCGAAACAAGATTTGGAAGCCCTAAGCGACATGGATATTATGTTGAAATTCGACATCGTGTTGAACCATTTGTCAGTCGCTTCCCCACAATTTAAAGATTTAATCCAAAATGGAGATAAGTCTGAATACAAAGATTTTTTTATCAACTGGAATGCGTTTTGGGAAGGCAACGGCGACCTAAATACTGAGGGGGTCATCATGCCCAACAAGGAATTTTTGGACAAACTTTTCATGCGCAAATCTGGTCTGCCCGTTCTAAAAGTGCTGTTTCCCGATGGCACTGAAAAGCCTTATTGGAATACTTTTTATCAGAAAATTACCTATCAAAAAATATCGGTTGCCGACTTAAAATCCATACCGAATTTAAGTGAAAAAGAGGCTGCGCAGATGTGCGAAAATGTGAATCAGGCTATTGGGAATAAGCAAGATTTACAGACTTTAGATTTTGGTGACAACGCACGATTTAAAAATGAGGTAATTCAAATTGCCAACCGCAAACGCAGCTATTTAGGGCAAATGGATGTCAATGCAAAATCGCCAAAAGTGTGGGAATATTATGAAGATGTCTTGTCAAAATTGGCAAATTATGGTTGTCAGGTGGTCAGATTGGATGCTTTTGCTTATTTACACAAGGCAGTAGGTGAGGTCAATTTCTTCAATAAGCCTGGCACTTGGGATTATTTGGCGAAAGTAAATGAGATAGCCAAGCGCAATAAATTATTGTTGCTACCAGAAATCCACGCCGAGTATGGGACGCATCTTCACGATGAAGTTGCCAACGAAGGCTACGTTATTTACGATTTTTTCTTACCCGGTCTAACGCTTCACGCCCTCGAAAAAGGGACGAATAAAGCCCTACTCACATGGGCAAAAGAAATCGTTGAAAAAGGATTCAAAACGGTCAATATGCTCGGTTGTCACGATGGCATCCCTGTTTTGGACTTAAAAGGCAAGGAAATCGACGGCATTTACCAAAAAGGTTTGTTACTCGATTCTGAAATTGAAGACATCATAAATCTGATTTTAGAACGGGGCGGAAGAGTCAAAAATCTGTATGGTTCGGATGGTAAAAAAATCTCCTATTATCAAGTCAATGCCACTTATTTCAGTGCTTTGGGTGAAAACGAGCAAAAACTATTGTTTGCGAGAGCCATTCAAATGTTCATGCCCGGTATTCCCCAAATTTGGTATTTAGACATTTTTGCAGGCACGAATGATTACGCTGCCGTCGAAAAAGCGGGTGCGGACGGTCACAAAGAAATAAACAGAACAACTCTAAGTTTGGACGATATTAAAACAGCTCTAAAAAAAGACGTAGTAACAAAACAATTGGACATTATTCGATTGCGCAATACCTCAAAAGCATTTTTAGGCTCGGTCGCATTTCAAGAAACAACGGATGACGAAATCAATATTCTTTGGACTAATGACGGTGCATTTGCGCAGTTGGAAGGTAATCTTAAAACACATCGGTTTTCAATTCGGTATTCGGAGTTTGGGGAAGAGAAGCGGCTTAATTTCTGATTCATTTCTTAGCTATAAAAAAGTACACTTTTAGTAGAAAATACTGAGGGGGTATTTTTTGTTTCACTATTAAAAGCAAAACGAATAAAATACACCAACACGAATGATACGAATGTAAAAATCAATTAGACCAATTTGATGATAAACCTGTAATGAATACATCTAAATTAAAAAATTCGTGTCAAAATTCGTCTCATTCGTGTTAGTAGTCTAAAAAACAAACTAATTAAAAATTGCCATAATTCACCTGAAAACACGTCAAACCCAATTCATTGCGCCACAAATCCACCACTTGATTGCGGTCATCTAACACAAATTCTACATAATATTTGTGGGCAATATGCGTATCAAAAAGCTCTTTTTTGACGATAGAATCCATGCGACCGTCATCCGTTTTGCGCAATTCGAGCAAATCAAAAGTGATATTATGCTGTGCCAACCAACGCAGCGTGTGCGGCTTATGTTCTTCTTTTCTACCCGATAAAAACAGGATTTTGTAACCCAAATCTTGAAACGTTTTCAAAACTTTTGCCACTGGTTTGTTCAAAATATCATCTTCACATTTGGCGGCATCGAAGGGATTTCGACCGTTCAACAACGCCAAAGTGCCGTCTAAATCGCAAATTAGGGCTTTTGGCAAGGTTTCGTCTTGCTCAATCGTATTTTTGGCGGCATAATGTTGGCGGTGCATTTCACGGATGCGTTTTGCGCCCACGGGCTTCGGTCGCTTCGCATCACGGGCGATACACTCCTCCAAAGGCGTGTCAAATTCGACCAATTCAACTTGCACCGAATCGTTGTTTGCCTTGTTAAACGCCTCCACCATCTGTCGAATATGCGTTTCGTTTGAGGTCGCCAAATTCGTATCATCCACAATCACGTGTTTACCTTCTTCCAACGCCTTGATGATGAGCAAATCACGCACTTGCTTCACGTATTTTTCGTTGCCTTTGCTCCAATGACTGTTATCGAACATGGCTCGCAATTCGTCTCGATTGATGCGTTTATAGGCATTCGGCGTTTCTGCCAAAAGTGATTTTGCATAAGTTGATTTACCGCTTCCTGGAAGCCCACGCATCATGATTACTTTTTTCATTTTTCTTTATTTTTAAAGTTGTTATTATTAAACACGAATAAGACGAATTGAAAGACGAATTTCACTAAATCTAAATAAAAAGTAAAAACAACATGGTATAATTGAAGTTTTTTTTTGAAACACATAGACACATAGGACATATAGTATTATATATAAACCCTTTATAACCAACACTTTATGCAATTCTATGTGTCCTATCCCGATTGCTTCGGGACAAGTTGTGCCTATGTGTTAAAAAAAAATCTCTTTGTTTTTCACTCATTACTAAATTGGTTTTATTCGTTTATATATTCGCCTCATTTGTGTTCTTACCAAACGGTTTTTGAAAATCAGGTCTCAACATCTTCCAAATCACCTCATCGTAAGGTTTTTCATCCAACATTTTATACAATACTGAGGGGTACGCACAAGTTTGAAAATAGAGGGCAGATTCTTTTCGAGTTGCTAAAATTTTAAAATCTAACTTGCATTGATTTTCGATTTTAGCGAACTGCATTTTCAAATCTGCACTTGTTTTTTTCACCCAATCATAAAATTCATCTGGCACTCTATCCAACATTTCGTCAAAAGGCATTCCCGCCGACATATATTCCCAAATATTAATATTTGAAACCTGCGTCACGATGCGATGAATCCGTAAATATTCTTCAAATTTGACTTTATAACGCAAGCCACTTTTATATTTTATGATAAAACCTTCTCGATTTGCCTCTTCCAAAGTCTTCAATAAATGAATATCGTGAATACCGTGATATTGTTTCACCAACGGAAAACCAATATCCACCAAAGGCATATCTGCGCCCGTAGCATTGTCCACGATTGCGGTCAAAATCAAGTCTTCCGTAGCCCCATAATCCACGACAATACGGTTTTCGGGATAAATAATTTCAAATAAATACGTCTTGGTTTTATCAAGAGGCCCCTCAGTATTTTGGACAATTTGAGCATATTTTTCGTTTAAAATAGTATTCGCCCGAATCGCTTGGTCACTCGAAAACGAACCACGAGTGGCTATAAATGCTTGACTATCAACGAAATACATAATGCCCAAAGAACCATCCATTTTTTCATACACCTCAAAAGGCTCATTCGGCACAACTTGATTTTCGGACTCACCTAAGTTAAAAAACTTCGTAAAAGGGCGAGCTACGATGTTGTAATCGGCATCCAAAATCAAGCCCCGACACATCAGCGTCACGTCATTCCACACCCGTTCATATTGCGCCGTCGGCGCATAATTGTAGATGAATAAATCCAACGTCGGGTGCTTCTGCACGTGTACATAACCCTCGGCAATCATTGTTTTTAATAAAGCTAAATTGATCATTTTTCTGTTGGGTTCTTGTTTGTTTTTAAGAACGGTGTAAAGATAGGGGTGGTGCTGCGCAAGGGAGTTGCGTAGTTTTGAAATATGTAAAAAAAATTTGAAATAGATTTATATTTATCAAGAAAACCATTTCGTATAAAATTTAACTCTAAATAATATATGCAAAATGAAATTCAATATAAATTGATTTAAATTTGCGAAAATTAATTTTTATTTTACTGATATTTTTTAGTTAATTCAATTCAAGAATGACGAAGCCTATGAAAATCAACATTATCTTATTACTACTCAATATTAATTGTTTAATTGCTCAAGAAGCACGACTTTACCCCACCCTTTGGGATAGTGTTTCACTAATTGATTTATCAATGAATAGATATAATCCTGATACATCAGCAGAAGCAGTTGTACTATTAGATAATGGTTTGTTGAAAATTTCAACGATTGATCAAAAATGTATCCTCTCCGTGCTTCATCGAGTGAAATTACTTAAAAAATCATCATTTGAATCTTATGGCAATCACACTATACCAATTAGAAAATATGAAAAATTAATTAGCATTCGTGCACACACCATAAATCCAGATGGTTCGAGAACAAATATTTCAGAATTTTTTGATGAAAAACTCAATGAATTTGTAAATATCAAGAAATTTGCTTTTCCAAAACTACAAGAAGGTTCCATTATTGAATATGAATATGTAATAGAAAGTGAAAATTTATTAGAGCTGTATCCTTGGTATTTTCAAGAGGTTATTCCAGTTCGACATAGTCAGTTATTGGTAAAAATACCGCCTGAACTTGATTATATATTTCTACAAAAAGGCGAAAGAAAATTAAAACAAGATATAGTATGCTTTAATAGCATTTTGCAAGGTGAACTCAAAAAAGTGTTATATACATATATAGACTCATTTTATCGTTTTCAAATAGACACGGTAGAAGCTATTAAACCAGAAGGTTATATTACAACTATGAATGACTATATTATAAGTCTAAAATTTCAATTAAATCAAATTAGATCATTTTATGAAAATGAAAAACCTAAAAAGATTTTAAGTGATTGGAAATCCTTGGCAAAAGATTTTTTAGAAGATAAATCTTTAGGCTTACAAATATCAAAGAAAAGTAAGTATAATGATATATGGAATCTTGTGAAGCCATTAATGGAAAAAGCTAATTCACCAGACGAAAAAATGCGAAAATGTTATGAATTCATCAGCAAAACGGTGGATTGGATTGAAGATGATTTCAGTATTTATGCCAATGAAACTTTAGAAAGTGCTTTTAAAAAGAAAAGAGCCAATAGTGGAGAGCTTAACATGATGCTTATTGCTTGCCTTAATGAAGCTGGAATCAAAGCTTTTCCAATGCTTATTAGCACACGTAGCCATGGACAGCCTTATAAAGAATATCCTATAAGAAAGCAATTCAATCACCTATTGTGTTATGTTGAAAATGGGAATGAGCCACTTTTTTTGGACGCAGGAAATTTAAACCGCCCGATTACATGCCCACGAATTCCTTCTTTGAATGGTGCGGGTTTTGTTTTGGATTTAGACAACCCTCGTTGGGTTAATATCGTTGCCCCCCTCAGTAGTCAAACCGTTTTGATAAATTGTAACCTTTCAGCGGACGGCATTTTAACAGGGAAAATCAGCGAAAGTCATCTGGGTTATTCAGGTATTGAAGAGCGTGCCAATCTGAAAGGCGATGATAAAAATGACATTATAAAAAGAGCATGGGCTTCCATTTTTCCAGATTTTAAAACCAATAGTGTTGAAATTTTAAATAAAGATAGTATGCACTTGCCATTTAAGAGGAATATTTCTTTTACAATACCGGATGCTGCTAATGTATCGAATGATTTAATTTATTTAAAACCAACCTTAAAAACAGAATTTGAGATAAATCCTTTTAAACAGGCTAAGCGAAATTATCCGATAGATATGCCTTATCCAATAAGAGACAATTTTGTCTTGAATTTGAAAATTCCGATAGGTTTCGACGTTGAAACATTACCAAAAGGTATAAAAGTAAATTTACCTAATAATGGTGGGTCATTCATTTATAGTTGTTCATTCAATGAAAATATGATACAACTTAATGTTCGTGTCGAAATTAAACAATTTCACTACACCAAAGAAGAATATGTCCAAGTCAAAAATTTTTATGATATGATTGCTTCAAAGCAAGCAGAACAAATTGTTTTGAAGAAAAAAATAAGGTGATGTATAGTTGATGTTGTCTTCTAAAAATATTTTTTTGATTAAAATAAATCCAAATTAACTTTCCACATAACAACACGTTTTAATCCCATTAAACAAATATTTAAAATCATAAAATTCAACAATATGAAATTACTAAAAACTTTACTTTTTACGACCTTTATCTTCATCACAAACAATCTATTCAGTCAAGATTTTCAAAATTTTTTGACAAAAGGCACAATTGAACCCAAAGATTTTACAATTACTTTCCCTTTTGAATTAGACAACAATTGGATTATTATAAAAACGACTATCAATGGTGTCGAAGGGGATTTTATATTGGATACAGGCTGTTCGGTCATAGCATTAGATGAGAAATTTGCCGATAAATGCAAATTGAATTTACAATCTGATTTGAAACTTTCGGGCATTGGAGGTTCAAATGAAAAAATCAAAATGAAAAACTTTGATATTGACAGTTTCAGTTTTGGCGGAATGACGTTTAAAGGCTTCGGTGGAGCTACATTTGATGCACAACATATTTCGGAAAAAGATAAACCCATTGCAGGTTTAATAGGAGCAAGTTTGATAAATAAAATGAATTGGAAATTTGATTTTGATAGCTCAAAAATCACCATTAGTTCTCAAAAATTTGAACAAGAAGGGGCAAAAATGTTCTTTTGGACGGGTAATGACAATGTGCATCGTACCAATTTGAGCATCAATGGCATAAAAAAAGAAGTTCTAATAGATTTAGGGTGTGGATATGAATTATTGGCAGATTTAGACAATTACAAATCAACTGTAAAAGGTTTAAAGGCTTTTAAGGAACAAATTGCAGACGGAGCTTCGGCTGGTTCGACACGAGATGAAACACATTTTGAAATCATTTCCGACTTCGATTTCTCTTATTCTTTGGGCGAAGATACCAGTAGATTTGAGTTAAAACCCGTCATTAAATTGACTGAATCCTCTCACGGTTTTCTTTTAGGCACTGGCTACATGAAGTATTACAATTTTGTCTTAAACGCAACCAATAGGCATTATATTTTTAAAAGAAATGGGTTAAAATCTGAAAAGCAAGCTCAAAAATATTATCCCGTAAAATTGGATTTTCAAGAAAACGCCGTAAAAATAGTTCGTTTACGATTAGATAAATTTGTGGTAGAGAACAATATCAAAATGAGAGACGAAATCGAAAAAATAGACGAAAAAGCTGTTGAAGCATTTAAGGATTGGGCAGAAATAAAAGCCTATCTAAACGATAAAATGGACAAAGGTTTACCATATTCTATAACCATAAAAGGGCAAAAAAAGGCTCTTAAAATAGCCAAATCCGTTTGTGATAATTTGGTTGAAATGGAATAATTTTTTTCATGTACCCCCTCAGTATTTCCCTCCCTTTTTCACCACAAAAGACCAAAAACAAACCCTAATCTGCGGAATCTATACATTTTAACCCACATTCCGCAGATTAGAGTTTGATAATCTGCGGAATCTATGTATTTTTACCCACATTCCGCAGATTAAATAATTTCAGATGATTGGTCGTAAAAAAGAAATAGACATATTAGCAAATGCTTATGCCTCAAAAAAGCCCGAATTGGTTGCTGTTTTTGGTAGGAGACGGGTGGGAAAAACCTATTTGGTAGGGTCATTTTTTGAAGGGAAAATTGACTTTGAATTAACGGGTTTGAAGGACGGGACGAAGGAACAGCAATTGAGAAATTTTGCGTACAGTTTGAAAGATGCCCAAAAAACAGCCGAATTACCACCCACGCCAATTGACTGGTTACAGGCTTTTCACCAATTGAAAACGCATCTCGAATCATTGGGTAATCCCGAACAGAAAAAAGTAGTTTTCATAGACGAACTGCCGTGGATGGCAAGCGGGAAATCTGATTTCCTAACGGGTTTTAGCTATTTTTGGAATAGTTTTGCCGCTAAAACCAATATTTTAGTCGTCATCTGTGGCTCGGCTACGGCTTGGATGATTCAAAAAATCATCAACGATAAAGGCGGTTTGCACAACCGTGTTACCCGCAGAATTCATTTACAATCTTTTACGCTTACTGAAACAGAGTCCTATTTTCAAGAAAAACATATTGCTTTTGATCGTTATCAATTGCTGCTTTTGTATATGACAATGGGCGGTATTCCACATTATTTAGATCAAGTGGAGGGCGGCAAAAGTGCTGTTCAGAATATTGATGCCATCTGTTTTCAACCACAAGGTTTGTTGCGAACAGAATTTGAAAATTTGTATAGCTCACTTTTTTCAAATTCTGAACGCTATGAAGCCATTGTTCAAGCACTTTCTTCGACTTGGAAAGGTTTGAGTAGAATGGATATTATGGCTAAAAGTAAAATACAAGATGGCGGAGGCTTGACGATGATGTTGCAAGAGTTGGAGCAATCGGGCTTTATCAGTGCTTATATTCCGTTTGGGAAAAAGAAAAAAGATACCCTTTTTCGTCTCACGGATTGTTATTCTTTGTTCTATCTAAAATTTATCAAGGACATACCCATTCAAGAAACAATTACGTGGAAATCGTTGAGTCAGACCCAAACTTGGATAACGTGGAGTGGCTACGCTTTTGAAAATATTTGTTTTCATCATATTGATAACATTAAAGCTGCGATAGGCATTGCGGGTGTGAACAGCAGCCAATACAGTTTTTTATCAAAACCAACTGATGACATGGAAGGCACGCAAATAGATTTGTTAATTGACCGACAAGACAATGTAATTTCGTTGTGTGAAGTCAAATTTTACAACGACGAATGGGTCATGTCGAAAGAAGATGCTGATAATTTGAGGCGTAAAAAGAGTATTTTTCGCCACGTTACAGGCACAAAAAAGCAAATTTTTATTGTGTTGATTACGACTTTTGGTTTAATAAAAAATAAAAATAGTATCGGTTTAGTGGATAATGTTTTGGATATGGATGCGCTTTTTTAGCAAGCGTACCCCCTCAGTATTTTTTCCAAAAAATCAAAAATCCGCCCCAACCTCAACCTCCAAAACTACCTCACTAACGGGATGCACAAACGACAGCCAAGCCGCATGAAGATAAAGCCTATCCGCCCGTGTTCCATACAATTCGTCACCCACAATCGGCATATTTAGCCCCTGCGGATGCGCCGCATGAACCCGCAACTGATGCGTGCGCCCTGTTATTGGATAAAAATGAACCTTCGTGCGGTTGCCCATGCGCTCGACCACTTCCCAACGGGTTTGAGC
>JAYTMW010000853.1:0-3837 GCA_043728105.1 Saprospiraceae bacterium
GGGTGAAAAAGCGGTCATAATCATAGGTGGTTTTGCCAATAAATCGAATATAAAAAAGCTGAAAGATTACATCGCCAAAAATAATTTTGGACTTTATGAACGCAAATCAGGCAGCATGACGGTCATTGGTGCCGAGGTGATTTATAAAGATAAAAAAGAACTACGTGCGTTGCTTACTCGCTTTCGGGCTCGCTATGGTGATGAAGTTGAAATTATGGAATAAATATCTTAATGATGAACAAATAAAATATGCGAACACGAATAAGACGAATTATAAATCGAATTTTTCTAATTTAGATGTAATGATTTTTAGCCTTTTATATCCGAATTGGTTTTATTCGTTTTAAAATTCGCCTTATTCGTGTTGGCGTATTTTATTTTGAATTAATTTGGAATAAATGACGTTTATTTTTTTGCTATCTACGTATTCATTGTGTTAAACAAATAAAATTTCTCCATGTATTTAAAAGCCATATTGGGTGTCGTCATTTTTTTGCTCATAGCGGCAGGATATGCTTTTCAAATCCCTGTATTTTCAAACACATTCGACTCGATGTATCTGTTTTTCAGAGCCTTATTATTTGGTGGCGTTACAGGTTTCGTAGTCGGTCGTTTTTTGAAAGATAGAAGTGAATTGCCAGAAGAAAAAATTGGAATTATGTTAGGTTGCATCTTTGCGAGCTGCATTATTTTTCCATTATTGGCTATCGTTTCTAACAATAATATCAGCTTCAGCGAACCCATTAATATTAAGGTGAAATACATGCGCACCGAGCAACTGATTACAAGCCGTTTCGGGGTAGTCAAAAATATGAGCGACAATGTGGATGCCGTTTACACCCATTTTATAAAAGACGGCGAACCACAACGGATACGCACTAAAAAACCGATTTTTGAACAAGTAGAAAGAGGTGCAGAAGTAGAATTGCCAATAAAAAAAGGACTTTGGGGTTTTTATGTTGTTGACATAAAATGAAAAAAGTAAAAAATAAGATTTACGGTTATTGACTCATAAGTGTAAAGACAAAATAAATCAAGAAAATACTGAGGGGTATCAATTTTTATAAACAATTGATTTTCAACAAGTTATAACTCTTCAAGGGTTTAAAACCCTTGAAGAGTTGTTCTAAATAATTTTGTCTTCACATTTAAAAGCAATTATAAATGATTAAAAAATTTCATCATTTATCATTCATCATTCCTTTTCATGTTTTTGTTTGATTTAAGTTTCCTTAGTATCAGTTTTTGGGACATCATTGACATTCTTGTAGTGGGCTTTTTAATCTATCAAGTCTATAAATTACTGAGGGGGTCGGTGGCGTTAAATATTTTCGTGGGCGTGTTGTCGCTTTACGCTTTGTGGTGGCTTGTGGGTATCTTAAAAATGGAACTTTTATCAAAAATTTTGAGTCAATTTGTGAGCGTGGGTGTGGTGGTTATTGCGGTTGTTTTTCAACAAGAGTTACGGCGTTTTTTATTGCTTTTAGGCAACCAAACATTAAGAGGACGGCTCAATTTTTTTAATCCAGCAACAAGTGATAGCCCAGATAAACAATTGGAAATCAATGAGTTACGACAAGCTGTTTTGGCTTTAAGCGAAGAAAAAACGGGTGCATTAATCGTGATTGCCAATAATTCTTCGATGATAAATTTTTCTGAATCGGGCGTGGTTTTAAACGCCCATATCAATAAAAATTTGATTCTAAGCATCTTCAATAAAGAAAGTCCGTTACACGACGGTGCTATCATTATCATCAACAATAAAATCCAAACCGCCAGCAGTATTTTGCCCATCAGCGACAACACAAATTTGCCCCAAGCCGCAGGATTACGCCACCGTGCTGCCTTAGGTGTGAGCGAAGCCGCCAACGTTGCCGCCTTCGTGGTGTCGGAGGAAACGGGAGAAATTTCGGTCGCCTATCAAGGCAAATTGGAGATGAATTTGGATGAAGAAACGTTGGGTAATTTGTTGGTTAAATATTGTGATTGATGGTTTATAGATTTTTTAGGGGTCCCTCAGTATTTTCACGTTTTTGAATCGTTTTACAAGAAAAAAGCTACATTTGCCTATTCATTTTAGTTAAGAAATTTTAGATTACAGACATAAAATTCATTCGTTTTGACAATGCAAAAATATCCAATCGGCATACAAACTTTTTCTGATTTAAGAGAAGGTGGTTTTGTTTACGTTGACAAGACGGAATACATAATGCCCTTGATTGAAGGCAGTAAATACTATTTTCTATCTCGTCCTCGACGGTTTGGAAAATCTTTGCTTTTGAGTACCTTATCAGACATTTTTAAAGGTCATAAACACCTTTTTAAAGGCTTATGGATTGAAGACAAAATTAATTGGGATGAGTATAATTTTCCTGTTATTCATTTGTCGTTTGCGAGTATGGCCCACCGTGAAATTGGATTGGAAGTGGGATTGAAACAGGCATTAGATTTAATTGCCAATCAATATGATATAACATTATTGACCAGTGATTATACTCTAAAATTTAAAGAATTAATTCATAGTCTTCAAAAAAAATATCAGAAATCAGTTGTTATCTTGATTGATGAATATGATACGCCCGTTGTGGATTATTTAGGCGAAAATTTAGATAAGGCAAAAGAGAATCAAGCGATACTAAGAGCATTCTATTCAATTATTAAAGATTCAGATCCTTATATTCGTTTTTTCTTTCTTACAGGTATCTCTCGTTTCGCTAAAATGTCCGTTTTTTCTACATTAAATAATGTTAACGATATTTCAATAGATGAGGATTACGCCACTATTTGTGGATACACCCAAGAAGAGCTTTTAAGCTATTTTTCATCGGATATTAACAAAATTGCTACAAAATTAAACTTAAATGAAACGGATTGTATTGATAAAATAACAAAATGGTACAATGGATTTTGCTTTTCAAGAACAAGCGAACCGAAAGTTTATAATCCTTATTCGATACTATTATTTTTACAAAAAAAGGATTTTTCAAATTATTGGTTTGGCTCGGGTTCCCCTGCATTTTTGATTAAAATACTCAATCAAAACTTTGATTATGATTTGGATGATACCACTTTATCAGAAATCGGTATGGAAAATTTTAATCTTGATAGCATCAATTATCGTACTGTTTTGTTCCAAACTGGCTATTTAACGATAAAAGAACGGATAGAAAGCAATAGATATAGAGTGGGTTATCCGAATCTTGAAGTTAAGGAGTCAATGCTGACGTATATTTTAGACGGCTATTTGGATAAACCTCGAATAGAATCTACGTTTCTTGTTGATGATATTCGTCATCTTTTAATTGACGGTAAAACCGAAGAAGTCATCCAAAATATCCACCAATTATTCAGTAAAATACCCAACGAACTGTTCCGTCAACACTACGAAAATTTCTATCACGCTATCATATTTACAGCGTTTAAACTCTTAGGCTGCAACATTCAATGTGAAGTGTCACACGCAAAAGGGCGCATTGATGCGGTGGTGCATACCCCTCAGTATTTATACGTTTTTGAGTTCAAAGTGGACGCTTCGGCGCAAGAAGCGATGAAGCAGATTAAGAAAAATAATTATGCCACGCCTTATTTGAATTCGGGTAAAAAAATAATACTAGTAGGCGTTAATTTTACGGAAAAAGCAAGAGGTGTTCAAGAGTCTATTGTCGAAGAATTATAAGAAAAATAAATTATTATTATTTGTAAATCATTGAAAATCAATCAAATAGAATCAAGTTTTAATAAAAAAATAAAAAAAGTCATAACCAATTAACATGGAAAAAGCACAAGCATACATCCAAAAAAATAAGCAACGCTTCTTAGATGAACTCTTAGACATGT
>JAYTMW010000854.1:0-1530 GCA_043728105.1 Saprospiraceae bacterium
GAAAAACAACCGGCGTGGGCTGCACCGATAAGCTCCTCAGGATTGGTGCCAATGCCGTCTGCGAAACGGGTATTAAATGAATATTGGCTGTCTTTCAAAACGCCACTTTGCGTTGAAACAGTTCCGTTTCCCTCTTTTCCATTACCTGCCCAATGAGCGGTTGCCTGTCTTTTGATTTGCATGGTTTTATGATTTTTATAGTTTAAAAAAATGTGAAATTATTAAATCTATTTTGCATTTAAAAAAAATAGCCTGTAATTTTAACTTTAAAAAAAAAATGAAACCACACGTCACCATCGAATGCCACACAAGGGAAAATCGGCTTCAAGCCATCCAACACAGTGAAACCATGCTCAATGAGTTCGGTTTTATTGAAGACTTTAATATGCTGTCGGATATTGCGCTCAATATTATAGCCTCTATTGAAGTAAAAAAAATAAAACCTTTGATAGATGATATACACCTGCAAAGAGTCATTCATATTGATAACACTATCGGCATGGAAGACATCGAACAATTAGAAGAAGATAAAGAAATCATGCTTTATTTTGATTTGACGTTTGTCGAAAACAAAGGGATAGAGCATTGATAAAATACTCAAGCACCCCCTCAGTCCCAGGGTCGATTGGTTCTAAATTTGACTAACCCCACCATTGCCGAGGGCATCCCCTTGGGAAAATGGTGGGGTTAGTCAAAAAAAACAGAACCAATCAACCCTGTCTCAGTCCCGCTTACATCACGCTTTTTCGTATTTTAGAAGTCAAAGCCGTTTTGCTTTTGGCGATGCTATTAAATACCTTTTTTATAAAAAAAACTCAGTTGCTTGTCCAATTTTTCTTAAAATATTGGCTATCAATCAGTTATATACTTTAACTTCGTTTAAGATTAAAAACCAAAGCCTATCCTTTATTGAAAATTAACTAAACAATCATTTTAAAAAATAGAATCATGGCTAAATACACCTTAACCCTTAACGGCAAACAACAAACCATTGAAGCCGAACCCAATATGCCTTTGCTTTGGGCATTGCGCGATATTGTCGGCTTGACGGGTACTAAATTCGGCTGCGGCATGAGCCAATGCGGTGCTTGCACAGTCCACTTAGATGGCAATCCTGTTCGGTCTTGTTCGCTGCCCATCAGTCAGGTTGGCAAAGCGAAAGTGACAACTATTGAAGGGCTGTCTGCTAATATTGAACATGCCGTTCAAAAAGCTTGGATAAAAGTGCAAACGCCGCAATGTGGCTATTGCCAAAGCGGTCAAATCATGAGTGCGGTCGCTCTTTTGGCTAAAAACCCATCGCCTTCCGATAGCGATATTGATGCGGCAATGGCTGGCAACCTCTGTCGGTGCGGCACATATCCACGTATCCGCAAAGCTATTCACACGGCTGCGGATATGCTGAAAGAAGAAAAAAATGGTGGTGCTAAAAAAGCTAAAACAGCATCCATTAAATAGTTATTGGTTATTAATTATTAGTTATTGGTGGTTGATTTGTAAAAATAACCAATAACTAAAAACCAATAACTA
>JAYTMW010000855.1:0-4710 GCA_043728105.1 Saprospiraceae bacterium
GGGAAATTATACGTCCGTATTTTATCAGAACGGTCGCCCGAACCCACGAGGGATTTGCGTTTTGCGGCTTGTTCAGAATTATGCGCCGCTTGTTGCGTTTCTTTAATGCGGTTGTAAAGTCGCTGCATGGCAATCTCTTTATTCTGAATTTGAGAACGCCCTTCTTGACATTCCGACACCGTACCCGTGGGCAAATGCGTAATCCGCACCGCCGATTCCGTCTTATTGATGTGCTGACCACCCGCACCACTCGCTCTAAAAACATCAATCCGCAAATCTTCTCTACGAATATTCACGTCTTCCATTTCCAAAACGGGCATCACCACCACCGTAGCGGCAGAGGTATGCACCCGCCCTTTCGACTCCGTGGTAGGTATGCGTTGCACCCGATGCGCCCCCGATTCAAATTTGAGTTTGCCGTAAACATCTTGACCCGCTACTTGCAAAACGATTTTGTTGTAGCCGCCAATAGTGCCTTCGTTTACCTCCACAGCCTCCGTTTTCCAACCTTGTTCATCAAAATAGCGTGAATACATGCGGTATAAATCGCCCGCAAAAAGGCTCGCTTCATCGCCACCCGTACCGCTTCGGATTTCAAACAACACGTCTTTTGAATCATCGGGGTCTTTCGGAATGAGCAACGTATTTATCTCATTTTCAAGCTCCTCTACCCGTGGTTCTAAGAGCATCAACTCCTCTTTTGCCATTTCCCGCATGTCCGAATCGGATAGCATTTCTTTGGCTTGCGAGACATCATCCAACACTTTTTTGTATTCGTGATACGCCTCCACAATGGGTTGAATGTCTTTATAGTCCTTATTTATCTTCTTGAACTTATCCATGTCCACCAATACTGAGGGGTCGCTCAATTGTTCTTCGAGATACACATAACGGTCGGCTATTGCCTTTAATTTATCTAACATTTTATATTTATTTTTGAAAATAAAAATAAGAATAAATATACATAACTCGTTGATAATAAATCAGTTACGACATTTTACTATCTTATTTTTTATTTTAAATTATCAAAGGAAATTTTAGAAGTATCTATTTTTTGTATAAAAAAAACAGAAAGATGAGCCTCATGGATGAAGCCAAAAATGAGCGAGAGACGCTACATAAAATATTTGGAAAGTTTGAAAATCATTATCAATACTACTTATCTAACTTACTGATTATCAATGAATTAAAATTTGTAATTGTAAAAACAAAATTATCCAGCGTGAACTTTGACAAAGTGAAAAAACTTTGTCAAAGTCGTAAATTATTGAAAATCAATTACCTACGCTCGGTTAAATTTGTTTTTTGACTTTGACAAAGTTCCTTCACTTTGTCAAAGTTCATGTTAAATAATTTTGTTTTAGCACTTAATGCAAAAAATTTGCATTGTATTTTAATTTAAGAAGTTTGCAAAGATACTTTTTAATTTTTTAGTAAAAAAGAATATAATTTTCATTTAGTAGAAATGAAAAAAGAAATAATAAAATTCACCCAGTTGACTTACACATTTATTTACGCACCAACAAATGTACGAGTCCGCTGGACTCGGAGAATATTTTTCATTTACTTTTCTACAAATGTGCAAGTCCTCTGGACTTGTTATTTTACGAAAACTTGTTTCATGTTACCCCCTCAGTATTTTCTCCGATTTTGACTCAATTTTTAACCACAAACTCGTCCAAATTAAAAATAGTATTCGCCACAACCACCAAAGCTGCCGTTTCGGGGTTATTATCTTTCCCTTCATAACCCATCATTTCACAAGTTTTATTTTTATCTTTTTTAAACTGAATCAAAGCCGTTTCATACAGTTTCGACAACGATTCTAATTTATTGGGCGTAATAGATTTGCCAATTGCTAATTCATAACTCCTTGATATACAAGGTTTTATATCAAAAATAGAAATATTTTTAACGTTTTTTGACGCAAAATACTGAGGGGCCTCTTTTTTCACCTTCAAAGCCAACATACGAGATGCTTCCACAAAAGCGGTATCATTCATCACCACCAATGCTTGCAAAGGCGTGTTGGTTCGGATGCGGCGGGCGGCACAGGCTTCACGAGCCACACCATCGAAAGTGGTCATCGAAGGATAAGGGCTGCTGCGTTTCCAATAGGTGTAAACGGCTCTACGATATTGGTCTTCGCCTGTGCTTTGCTTCCACGTATCACCATTCCACGGCGATTCCCACAAGCCAAAAGGTTGGAACGGCATCACACTTTCACCGTACTGTTTTTCGCACAAAGCACCACTCACGGCTAAGGCTTGGTCACGCATTTGCTCGGCGGTAAGGCGCACACGTGAGGCACGGGCGTAGAGTTTATTTTGCGGATCTTGCGACAAATACTGAGGGGCCATCTTAGAATCTTGACGATACGTGGCGGACATAACCATATCTTTCAACAGCTTTTTCACATCCCAATTGTGCGTGTGCATGAGGCGATATGACAACCAATCCAACAGTTCGGGATGCGTGGGCGCAAAGCCTTGCGAACCCATATCTTCCAAAGTTTCGACCAAGCCATTGCCAAAAAGTTGCTCCCACATCCGATTAACCATCGTGCGAGCTGTCAAAGGATTCTTTTTGTCGGTGAGCCATTGCGCCAAACCTAAGCGATTTTGTGGCGCATCTTTGGGCAGTTGTGGAAAAATGTGGGGTACTTTGGCTTCCACTTCTGCCGCTTTTACCAACCAATTGCCTCGCTCAAACACGTTGGTTTTGCGGTGCATATCGGTTGGGTTTTCGTACATCACGGGCGTGGTTTTCACTTTGGCATTGAGCAATTTCCAATACAATGCCTTCATTTTGGCATAATCCGCTTTGTTTTTTGACGGAAAATCTTCGGTAAATGCCCACCAATCGAAGGTTAAACCAACGTCTTTTTCTGTTTTTAAATTTTGATTTTTATAAGAAAAAAATAAATCATGTACGCCTTTCGTGTTTGGCAAATCAAACTCAAACATGGTCGTTCCTTTGGTTTGTGTTGGGCGAATGGTCGTCAAAATTTGTCCATCAGGTTTGTCCAAATGAATCGCCCAAATACCATCTTTTTGCTTTGAATCGAACCGAACAATGAGTTTTGTTTTGCCTTCTAAGTTCACTTTTTTCAAGCGAGCCGAGCCATTTTGCCTCAAACCCAACCATTTTTCATCATAAAGAGCCGCATTTTTAAAGGAATCGGTTTGGAGAGAATAAAAAACAGGTTGCCACATTTTTACAAAATCCATGACTCGTTTGGTCTCCGAAGTCGTGGCATTTTGCGTTAGCCAATTTTTTAAAACAAAAAAATCGGTACTATCCTGCCCGCCAAAATGCCGCAAAAGTGGGTAATCTTCGTAGGTATCCTCGTCCCGTGAGTTGTTGAAAAAAGCCAAAAATTGATAATATTCTTCGTGCTTAAAAGGGTCGTAAGGATGCCCGTGGCATTGTGTGCAAGCGAAAGTTGTTCCCATCAAACCTTCCCATGTGGTGTTCACACGGTCGAGCGTGGCGGCGGTTCTGAACTCTTCGTTTTCCGTTCCACCTTCATCATTGGTCAAAGTGTTGCGGTGAAAAGCGGTGGCGATGATTTGTTCATCGGTGGCATTGGGCAATAAATCACCCGCAATTTGCTCCGTTAAAAACTGATTATAAGGCATATTTTGATTAAAAGCCTTGATAAGCCAATCCCGATAACGCCAAATTTCACGTCTATCATCACGCTCATAACCTTTGGTATCGGCATAGCGGGCAATATCGAGCCACATCGAAGTCCAACGTTCACCATAGCTTTTTGATGCTAAAAGGCTATCCACCAAACGCTCATAAGATTGCGGCGAATCGTCTTTCAAAAACGCATTTTGCAAGTATTTGGGTGCGGGCATACCAATCAAATCCAAACTAAGACGGCGCAAAATCGTATTTTTATCCGCCAATACTGAGGGGCCTAATTTTTCTTTTTGCAAACGGTCAAAAATAAAATAATCCACATCATTTTGAACCCAATCATTTTTTTGCGGGGCAAAAAGACCAAAAAATCTACCTTTTGACTTCGGAATCGCTACGTTTTCGACCGTTTTGTAAGCCCAATGTGTTCCCCAAATTGCGCCTTGGTCAATCCAATTATAAATGATTGACATCTCTTTTTCGCTCAAAGGTTCTTTGTGATAAGGCATTCTGGCTTCCACATCATGCTCCGTGAGGCGGGTGTACATTTCGCTGCTGCGAGGCTTGCCAGGCACAATCGCTTGCTTACCCGACTTCGTAGGCAAGAGCGCATCCTCACGGGTCATAAGGCTAAAACCACCTTTTGCTTTCACGCCACCATGACAAGTGATACATTTCTTATTTAAAATAGGCTTAACTTGCGTGTTGTAATCAATGGTTTCGTTGCCAAAGCCGAAGAAACTGACCAATAGAATAGAGCCTAAACTAAAAGCGGCAAGGAGTAGTATATTGCGTGGTATGGATTTGAGACGAGTTATCATGTCAAACGTATTTAAAATCTGATGGGTAGATTTATAAGTATTTGAAAATCAATACTTTATAAGTTTAGATTAAATAATGTTCCTCTTTTTTTTACATAAAAAAGTCCATCCAAATAATAGGCTAAATTACAGAACTAATTTCAAACCCCTTGTATTAAACGCAAAATAAAGTTACGAATTTAGTCAATTTTAAAAGGGAAAATACTGAGGGGGTACTTATGTAAGGCGTTTATTAGAAAAA
>JAYTMW010000856.1:0-1501 GCA_043728105.1 Saprospiraceae bacterium
TCTCTGATTTCACCCGATTCAATCATGTTAAAAGCATCGGCGAAAGGCATTTCTATGACTTCAATTTCTTCTTGCTCGTGTTCCAAACCACCACCATCCGTTATTTTATGATGCGGTTGATATTCGGCTATAAAAAAATGCAAAATCTCAGTCACCGCCCCCGGTGACATGTAGGCTTCAAACACTTTTTTTACGTGGGTTATTTGATACCCTGTTTCTTCCTCAACTTCCTTACGAATGCAATCCTCAGGGTTCAAAGCGTCTAAAAGTCCCGCTGGCACTTCCACCAAAAACCCCTCAGTATTGCCATTCAAAAAAGTGGGCATTCGGAATTGACGCACCAAAATGACGGTTTTTTGGGCTACATTATAAAGCAAAATAGCAGCACCATTACCTCGGTCATAACATTCCCTTTCTTGGGTTTGCCAAGTACCATCTTTTTTCAGAAAATCAAAAGTAGCTTTTCTGAGGATGTACCAATTGTCTGAAAGGATTTTGAGTTCTTTGATGATTATGCGTTCCGACATGTGTTAGATTCCGTCTAATTTTTAGTTTTGATGATAAATTGAAAAAGTGTTTTAGAGAATCCCAATTAGATATTTTTTTTTATGAAAATAAGAAAGAGGTAGTTTCCTCCCAGCTTCGATTTTAACATATCAAGTAATTCGAAGGTCTAAGGTTTTATTCGTTGATTTAACGTTGGTTTTAGGGATGAAGTAAAAACCAACGCACAACACTCAAAACCATCCAATAACTTGATAGGCCCAATCGAAGCAGGGAGGAAGCTACCTCTTTCTTATTTTCATAAAAAAAAATATCTAAAATGGCAAAAATACTGAGGGGGCCCTTTCTAAGAATCCTTTACCGTATCAATATGTTTCGACACACTCAGTATCATCCCAAAGGTGATGCAACTGAACAAAAGTGACGTACCACCATGCCCTACCATTGGAATTGAAAGCCCCGTAACAGGCACAAGATCAACCGCAACGGCCATGTTTGCAAAAGCTTGAATGACTAAAATAAGCGTCAAACCAAAAGCTAAAATAGCTGGAAAAGTTTTTGAGCCAACGGTCACCAACCGCACGACTCGAAAGAACAGCAAGATGAAAAGCCCCATGATGAATGCCCCTCCAAATAGCCCATATTCTTCTAAAATAACGGCATAAATATAGTCGGTATAAGCAGCAGGTAAGAAGTTTTTTTGCGTCGAATTACCTGGGCCACGACCGATGAAACCACCATTCGCAATGGCCATTTTTGACACTTGAACTTGTAGTTCTTCTTCGCCATCACTGTTGCCTGAAAAATCTTTCAAACGCTCTACCCACGTATCCACACGCACCATGCCCGGAATAACTTTTCCAACCACAATCAGTCCTGCAAAGGCGACGATGCCACAAAACATCAATAAAAAGATGTATTTCGCTGCAACTCGACCAATAAACATCATGGTCATGCACGTTACAAAAATAACCAAAGCCGTGGACAAATTAGAAGG
>JAYTMW010000857.1:0-4882 GCA_043728105.1 Saprospiraceae bacterium
CGACCCCCCTCCCCGCTAATTGCGGGATTTCCTGCGTCAACAGTATTGAAGCCCAAAGCGGGCAAAAGTGGCTCAATAATACTTGCTGTAGAGATAATAGCGACCGTAGAACTGCCTTGTGCCGTCTTAAAAATGACCGCCAAAGCAAATGGAATGAGTAAACCCAAGCCGCTACCTGACAAACTTTCGCCAAAGACTTTACCCAAATCCATACCTTTTATGATTTCTCCAAAAGCTCCACCGATGGCAATAATGGCCAAAATATGCCCCGATTTTTCGATGGATTGCTCGAACATACCGTTCATATCGGCTTTATTTATTGTGTTAAAACAGAAAAAACTGAGTACAATGCCGACGCAAAGTGCCGCCACGGGTTCGCCTAAAAATTTAATTGTACTCAACAAAAAAGGGTTTAATATTTCAGGTTTTAATAGGCATAAAGATTTTATGGCAATTAAAAAAATAGGGATAATGATGGGTAAAAAAGCACTTGTGGGCGAAGGTAGATTTTTGATCGTAATGGCTTGATTATCAACGAGTTGCATCGTGAAATCACCATATTTTCTACCCATAAATTTTGCCCAAAAGAAAGCGGCAATGGCGGGTGGAATGGATAAAATAGACCCCAAAAGCATGGCTTTTCCTAAATCTACTTTCATGGTTGCGGCGGCGGCTGATATGCCTGGGTGCGGTGGCACAAGGCAATGCACAGCGTACAAAGCCGTGGCCAAACACACAACTAACTGCACGTGCATCCCTTTGGTGCGTTGCACGAGCGACAAAACCAAACCAATCAAGACGATGAAACCCGAATCGCAGAAAATGGGTAGCCCAATGAGGAAGCCCATGAGCGTGACGGCAAGCGGCGTGTTCTTTTCACCCGTTTTTTTCAAAATAAAATTGGCGAGGGATAGGGTAGCGTTGCTTTTGTTTAAAAGTGTACCCAAAGTAGTACCCAAAATGATGAGTAAACCGATTTTTTCAAGCGTTGCGCCAAAGCCTTTTTTCATCAAACTGATGACCTTTTCGCCATCAAATCCTGCGGCAAAACCGACGGTGATTGCCACTACCAGCAATACAAAAAAGGTGTTGTATTTGTATTTTGCGCTCAACAAAATGATGGCAATGATGGCGGCAGCGAGTAAGGTAGTGACGTAGATGGGTGTGAGCATATTGGATAAAAAGGGTTGTAAAGAATGATGCGAAATATGGGAGGTAATGTAGTCATTTTTTATAAAATTCATCAAAAATGAGGTCAAATACTGAGGGCCCCCTTTTGTAGAGATTGTATCGAAAAAGAGCGAAAATATATTGTTTTAATAAAAATGTATTAAATAATACGTTTTATGTAATTTTGAAAATTCTCATAAAAGTCGTACTTATATTGTTTTATAAAATATTACTTTTACATTATTGCAAATTTATTTTAGCACCATCACAAAAAGACCCTACATAACTTACTCGCTTTTAAACATCATTTCTTACACGATTGAATCGCAGAGAACACCTTGTTTTTTCTGAGTTGCAATCTTCTGTTTAACCAAACAATAATTAAATTAAAAATGAACAAGCTACTTTTAATTATCATTGCTTTTTTTACGATTGGATTCTCTTTTGCTCAAAATGCAGAGCCTATCGTCGTACCTACGCCTAATGGCAATGGGTGTGCCACGGATGACATCATGCAGCAAGTTTATAAGCTGCACCCTGAGATGTTGGAAAAACAAAAACAATCTGAGCGCAATTACCTACAAACTGTTGCGAAGGGTAGCCAATCTTCATGGCGCAGTGCCGCTGTGGTGACTATTCCTGTTGTTGTGCATGTGATGTATTTGCCCGGCACACCTGTTGGAACGGACGAAAACATTACAACAGCGCAGATTGAGGCGGGTATTCAACACCTCACGCAAGCCTTTCGCAAGCAAACGGCTGATTTTAATGGCATTGGACGCAATGTCAACATTATAGGCTCAGATGTAGAGTTAGAGTTTTGTTTGGCAAAACAAGACCCAAGCGGCAATGCTACAAATGGCATCAATAGAGTGGCTACAACTTTATCCAACCTTGATATTGCAACCACAACCAATCAATTTGCAATGAAAGATTTGTCTCGGTGGGATACTGAGCGATACCTTAATATTTGGTTGGTGAAAGAGATTTGCAGTGGCACAAATTGTGGTACCGCAGGTTTTGCGTACTATTCAGGTGCGCATGGTCTGCCGTTTGACGGTGTTGTGAATGAAGCGCGTTTTTTTGGCAGCTCACCCACCAACTCGAAGGTTCATATCCATGAAGTTGGTCATTATTTTAACCTTGCGCATACTTTTGGTGATGCAACTACGGCAGTTTGTACAAATAATAATTGCTTAACAGACGGCGACCGTGTGTGTGATACACCACCTGATATTTCTACGTCTGCGGTGTCTTGTGGTGCAGCTCAAAACTCATGCACGACTGATGCTAATGACACGGATGTGCGCAATCCATTTCGTTCTGTTGCATCGGGTGGTCTTGGAGACCAAGTAGATCTTTATGAAGATTACATGGATTATAGTTTTCAAAACTGTCAAAATACTTACACAGAAGGCCAGAAAACGAGAATGCGGGCGGCTTTAGATGTTGATCGGGTGCTTTTGAAAACAAGTTTGGGTTGTGTATCACCTACGACTGCGGCTTTGGCTTACTTCGGTGATGCGGGTGGTTCTACCAATGAAAGTGCGGCAACTACGGCGATTGATTGTCGAAAATACGTGGATGTTAGTGTTCCGATTAAATTATTTAATACATCAGCAAGTCCCGTAACGGTGAATCTTTTGGTTGGTACGGGTTCGGCTTCCAACAATGCAGACTACCAATTGATGACCCCCTCAGTATTAATCGCTGCGGGCGCAACTACGGGCAACGCAACGCTCCGCATTTTTAATGATAAAGCGGTTGAAAGCACAAAGAACGTTATTTTAAATATTGGTAGTGCGACGGCTGGTGTTGCGCCGTTTAATAATAGTTTTAACTATGGTATTTTAGATGATGATGTTGCGCCGAGTGGTGCGAGACCCGTTCTTTATTCATCGGATTTTACGGGGGTTTCGGATTGGACTATTAGTGCTTTTAATTCTTTTTCAAGTAATGTATTTACGTCGGGTGCAAACGGCGGTACTTGTACTACGGGGAACAGTCTTTATGTAACAAATAATACGACTACGAAGCCCAATACATATAACAACGTGACTGGTTGGCCTCATATTTATCGTGCCTTCAATGCGGTAGGCTATACAGGTTTACAAGCAAAATTTGATTACAAAGTAGGCGGTGATGCCACAGCGAGGGCTTGGCTTACCTCACAAAATCCCTCTGGTGGTGGTAGTTTTAACCTTTTGAATATTACACCAAACAATAATGCGCTGTGCTCGCAAAATTATACGTATAGTTTCCCTACTTCTTTCGATAATTCAAATTTTGATTTTGGTTTTTCATTTAGAACAGTTAGTACGGCGCCTGTTACAAACCCAAGTTTTACGATAGATAATCTTGAAATATCAGCCAATGCAACGCCTATTTCCTCGACTATTACATCCATTTCCGAGTATTTAGGCCCTAATTCGACCGTTAATTTCACGACTGCTACGGGTGAATTATTGACAACGATTGAAAATCTTTCTAATCATAATTATGGTTGCACAACTGTCGAGATTGATAGGGCAGGAGCTACTACGGTTTTAAATGCTGGAAAAACGTTTACTTCGAAGACGTTTAAAGTAACGCCAACTACCAATAATTCATCGGGTCAACACCGAATTACGCTTTATTATTCAGGTAGTGAAGTATCGGGTTGGACGAGCGCAACGGGGTCAAGTGCCAGTAATATGAGCATTTTCAAATCAAGCGGGGCTATTGCTTCGGCTTCTTCGGTTGTAGAGGGAACATCTGTTTTGGCTGCTCCTTTTGGCACATCCACCGCTTTTTCAGCGACATTCGGCACAGGATTTTCAGGTTTTGGCATCGCCAACAGTACCGTCTTAGCCGTTGATTTATTAGCTTTTGAAGGCATAAAAGGCAATAAAAACGTGAAATTGCGTTGGAAAACGGCTTCGGAAAAAAACAACGATTATTTCATTATCGAAAAATCAAGCGACGGACAAAGTTTTGAAGCTATGACAAAAGTAACAAGTCAAGGTATCTCCGCCGATGTTTTGAACTACGAAACGCTCGACAATACCCCCTCAGTAGGGATGAATTATTATCGCTTAAAAAGCGTGGATAAGGCGGGTCAAGTGGCTACGTCTAAGGTAGTGAGTGTGGCTTTTGTTGAAAAAATAAAACTAATGGTGTATCCAAATCCTACGACTACTTCAAAAATAAACGTGGAACTCACCTCAGACCGTGATGCCCGCATTGACTTTGAAATAGTGGACATCGTGGGCAAAACGATTCATACATTGAATCAAAATGTCACCAATGGTTTGAATACTATCGTTTTTGATAATTTGACTATTGCAAAAGGTATTTATTTTATTCGGGCAAAACAAAACAATGTTGTGACGGACGTTGTGCGGTTTGTTCGGTTGTAAGATTTTGTAGCGGCGGACCTGCCTGCGGTAGGCAGGTTTATCCGCCGACGAATGTAAGTTATTGATAATCAACTACTTATCTTCGTCGGCAGATAAATCAGCCGCTACATTTATTCCTTTGTCGAAGCCTTAAAAACCCCAATTTCCGAAACCATAACAGCATTGGTTTTCGCCTTCAAAATTGTCAATTTCAATTTTGAAGTTTCAATAGCATCAAAGCGCAAAAGCCGTTTGTAACCCACCGTCGTAAACGTCTGCACGAGTTGCCACGCCTTGCCATCCCAATACTCCAATTTAGCGGATTCAATTCGTTG
>JAYTMW010000858.1:0-2895 GCA_043728105.1 Saprospiraceae bacterium
GCGGGACTGAGGGGCCTCTTTTTTGACAATCACAAAAACCTTGTTTGGTGTGGTCAAATTTGAAATTTGTTTCAAATCAGCCTCGGTTGCCGTTAAAATTTTATTAAAATGCGGCTTTAATGCGTTTTGATGTGCTTGAATCCACGTTTCGATAGCAATAATTTGTTCTATTTCAATACTTTTGTCGCCGATTAATTCGAGAGCCATTTTTTCACCTTCCACGACGAAAACTTGATGCTCATCTCGAAATTTTTTCAGTTTGAGCGATTGAACGTATTTTATTTTTTGTTTGGATAGCACTTTTTTTGAATTAAAAATTAAGAATTATAAAATAAAAATTTGACACAATTTTGAATAAAACCATTTACATAAAATGCTTAGGAATTATAAATCTTATGAAGAGTTCAAATCTTCATAAGATTGGGCTATTAGCCATTTTAATATTTCTAACAAGCTGCAACGTAACGCAATTTTTAGAAAAAGACCAACATATTGTCGCTAAAAACACAATAAATATTAAAGAAATTGATTCCCGTAGCATCAGAAATGGCTTAAAAACGGAGTTGGCAACCCTTTATAAACAGAAACAATTGAACTCATTTTTGACTTTCAAAAGCAAAAGTGGGGCTTGGTTTTACTTTAAGGAAGGCAAAGATACAAATGCGGGCAAATTTAATAAATGGATGTACCGCAATTTTGGAAAAAGGCCTTATATTTTTGATACGGCTCAGACCAATTCAACGGTCAGAATCATGCGCCAATACCTCATCAATAAAGGTTATCGCTACCCCTCAGTATTTTACGAAAAAGATTTCCACAACAATGAAAAAGGCTTTGCTGACGTGATTTATTACGTAAAACCCGGCACATTATACGTCTTAGATACCGTCAATTTACGCTGTGTTGATACCACAATCCAATACCTTTTGAGTGACACAAAAGATGAAAGTTTTTTGCAGAATGGCGCATCTTTGAGTGCTTCCCTCTACGAAAAAGAGCGTGTGCGTATTACTGCGCTCATGCAAAACAATGGATATGCTCGTTTTACACCCAATTTCATTTCACAATTGGATGCGGACAGTATTGAAACAGGCATTGATAGTAAGGGCAATCGGAAAGTAAATGTCAATTTGAATGTTCAGTTGCCGAGCGACAAACCATCTCACCAAATTTTTCACGTGGGCGATGTGCGGGTGTTTCCAAATTACGACGCTCGATATGATTTATCAACCAATATTGACTCGTTTTACAACGGTAAATTTTATTATACCAATGGAAAAAAATCAGAAGTAAGAATTTCTACCATTGATAATGCGCTCTCGATTGTGCCAAATACGCTTTACAGCCGACAAATAGAAGCCAGCATTTTGAAGCGCATGAACGCTTTGGGCTACTATCGTTTTATCAATATCAACACAAATGTAGAAGAATGTGATACAACTATTTTGCAATATAACATTCTTTTAACGCCTGGCAAAAAGATGAGTTTTGAGACGGGTGCGGAGATTAATTATTCAAATATTGCGGGTAAAAATACGCCCGCTTTGGGTCGCATGGGTGTAGCGTTGGATTTTCAATTTACAAATCGGAACTTTTTGGGTGGTGCCGAAACGTTCAGATCTTCACTTTCAGGTGGTATTGATTTTGGTCTTTCTGGCATTCAAAATGATACTTTCAAAAATGGATTATCCTCTGATATTCGATTTGACAATATTTTATCCATTCCAAAATTCATTAATCCAACCCGTACTTTTCGTTTGCTAAACAGATGGAATGTCATAAAAGATGAATTTTATAAAGAAATTAAAGACAACGCCACGACTGACATCAATTTGAGTTACACTTACACTGACCGATTAGCCCTAAATCTTTACCAATTGAATCAGTTCAATTTGGGCTATAAATACGTTTTGAACAGAAAAAACAGCTTTGAACGAGCAACTTTTAGCCCAACTGGTGTCGAGTTAATTCTGAGAACATTGGATTCGGTTTTTGAAAAAAATGCCAATCCTCGAACCATCAGAAGTTTGGATAATCAACTGTTAACGGGCTTATTGTTTAGAACTTTTAGCTACGAGAAGAAGATTCCTTCAAAAAATTTGGGTGGCTACAACTGGCAATATATATTTTCGGTCGAGCAATCGGGGTCTGAAATCTGGTTGGCAGATAAAATATTGGGTCACGGGGACAATCCTTTTCAGTTGCCTAATAAATTGATTTTTTCAAAGTTTTGGAAAACTGAATTCGATATTCGTTTGAATAACCAAAAAGAAACCAATTTTACGAAGGGATTTGGCGCAAGAATGGCAGTTGGTATAGCCTCAAATTTTGGCGATGCGCTCTACGTGCCTTATTCTCGTCAGTTTTTTGTGGGTGGGCCAAACAGCATCAGAGGGTGGCAAGCGAGAGGTTTGGGACCCGGCAATTCGAAAGAGGGAACGAAAACGGCTTCACTACCTTTTCAAACGGGTGATATAAAAATGGAGTTCAATTCTGAATATCGTTTTCCGATTTGGTGGATTTTCAAAAGTGCCATTTTCTTGGATGCGGGCAATATTTGGGCTTTAAAATCAACGGATACTGACGCTAATTTCGGAAAATTTTGGTATGATCAAATTGCCATAAGTAGTGGCATTGGGCTTCGCATAGATGTCAAATATGCTTTGATTCGGCTTGATTTTGGCTTCAAATTGCGTAATCCGTATCAAGATGAATTGAAAAGAAATTGGATTCCGGTGAGCGATTATAGTTGGAAAAACAATGTTAATCTGAACTTTGCTTTGGGCTTACCTTTTTAAATGTAGCGGCGGTTTTAGCCACCGAATATATGAAAAAAAAATCAAAAGGAGGCCCCTCAGTATTTTGACACTTTTGAGAACATTTTTTCAAAATTAG
>JAYTMW010000859.1:0-4037 GCA_043728105.1 Saprospiraceae bacterium
GAACGAACTTGTGCGTAATGGACAGAGTTTTAAACTTGACGCAAGTTGTCGCTAATTTCAAACACATCGTGGGTATATTATTTTTTACAAATTCCCTAAGAATGGTTTTCAAAAATTTTTAAGTTCATTTTCAAAGTGTCCATTTAGAATTATAATTCATAAAAAAAGCAATTACAAATTTGACTCAAAATACTGAGGGGGTCATTTTTTAAAATTTATTTTTGTCTGATTTTTATTTTTTTTAAAAAATAATATAGGTTAATTTTTAGAAGCTATAAATATTTATTCAAAATTAATTGTTTTATAATTAATTGAAAATCAATATTTTACAAAACCGAATTTGCCAATAGGGCTACTTTACTTGTTCATACAAATAAACAATTAACATTCATTTTATTTTATTTGCTGAACCCTCGGCAACTGATTTTAGTTAAAAGGCGTAGATGATTTAAAGTTTTATTGATACCACACACTTTTGAATTATTATGCAAAAAATAGAACCTAAATGTTTATTTAACCAAACCATGTTTAATTTTTTTTAGCCAAAAGTTTCTACCAAATTTTAAATTAATATTCTTCATTTTTCAAAAAAAACAATCATCTATGAAGTCAATTGTCAGACTCGTGGCGGCACTTTGTATGCTCGCAAATTTAACCTTCGCACAAGGCACAGCTCGTGTTCAAGTCATTCACAATTCACCCACGCCTACCGTTGATATTTATGCCAACGGTACAAAATTATTGGACAATTTTGCGTTCAGAACTGCTACTCCGTACATTGATGTACCTGCGGGGGTTACTGTCAATTTGGGGGTAGGTTTGGGCACAAGCCAATCTGTTAGTGACATTTTAGTTAATTTTCCTGTCGTTTTGACAGCGGGTAAGCGTTATGTAGTAATTGCAAACGGTATTGTTGGCAACGCTGCAAAGCCTTTCACCTTAGCAATTAATGACATGGGGGCAGAAACGGCAACCAGTTCAACGAATGTTGGCATCGGCTTTTTTCACGGCTCACCTGATGCACCAAACGTGGATATTTTGTCGGGAACAAGCAAGCTTTTTAGCAATATTGCTTATGGCACTTTCGGTAATTATTTGAACGTACCAGCCAATGCTACGTATCCGATTGCGGTAACACCTGCGGGGGCTAACAGTACGGTTGTGGGGAGTTATGAAGCCAATTTATCTTTTTGGGCAGGCAAAACGGCAGTCATTTTTGCCAGTGGTTTGTTGGGTTCAACTAATTCAAATGATAAATTTGAGCCGTGGGTTGCCTTGTCCAACGGCGCAACTTTCCCTTTGAAATCAGTGCCAACGCCAAACAATCCGAATGACCCTAAGCCAAAAGAAGCACGTCTTCAAGTGATTCACAACTCACCAACACCGACCGTTGATATTTACGTGAATGGTAACAAATTGTTAGATAATTTTGTGTTCAGAACAGCTACGCCGTTCATATCTGTACCTGCGGGTGTTGATTTAAACATTGGCGTAGCTTCTGCAACTTCTACATCAGTGAGAGATACTATTGCCAATTTTAGAGTAAAATTGGATAGCGGAAAAACATATATTGCTATTGCTAACGGCATTGTAGGCAACGCTACAAAACCCTTTACCATAGCGGTAAATGCGATGGGTTCTGAAACGGCCACGAGTGCAACGAATGTTGGTATCGGCTTTTTTCACGGCTCACCTGATGCGCCAAACGTGGATATTTTGTCGGGTACAAGCAAATTATTTAGCAATATTGCTTACAATACTTTTGGCAATTATTTAAACGTGCCAGCCAACGCTACGTATCCAATTACGGTAACTCCAGCGGGTGCTAATACGACAATAGTTGGTAATTATGAAGCTAATTTGTCTTTTTGGGCAGGCAAAACAGGTATCATTTTCGCCAGTGGTTTGTTGGGTTCAAACAATTCTAATGACAAATTTGAACCGTGGGTGGCGTTATCAAATGGCGCAACTTTCCCTTTGAAGGCTCTCCCAATCATCAATAATCCGATTGAACCTAAGCCGAGAGAAGCACGTCTTCAAGTGATTCACAACTCACCAACACCAACGGTTGATATATATGTGAATGGTAATAAGTTGTTGGATAATTTCGTATTCCGCACAGCTACGCCATATATATCTGTACCTGCGGGCGTAGATTTGAACATAGGTGTGGCGGGCGCAACTTCGGCATCAGTTAGAGACACAATTGCTAATTTTAAAGTAAAATTAGATAGCGGTAAAACGTATGTTGCCATTGCTTATGGTGTTGTGGGCAGTACAACGACTCCTTTCAGTATCGCCGTCAGCAATGCAGGACGTGAGAAATCTGCCGATGCCAACAATGTAGATATTAACTTTTTCCACGGTTCACCAGATGCACCAACAGTTGACATATTAGCGGGTGGAAATGTTTTGTTTAATGACAAATCCTTTGGTCATTTTGATACTTACAAGAGTATTCCTGCCAATGCTACTTATCGTCTTGCGGTTACGCCAGGGAATGATAATAACACCATTGTAGCCCGTTATGATGCTAATTTGAGTTTTTGGAAAGGTAATACGGCTATTGTGATGGCTACGGGCTTTTTAGGAGGTGGTTCAACACCTTTTGAGCCTTGGGTTGTTTTATCAAACGGAGGTACTTTCCCGCTAAAGGCAATTACCGCACTACAAGGTGAGAATAGCTCTACAATAAATGGATTAAGCAAGTCAAAAACCGATTTTTCGATATATCCAAACCCCGTAGAGGATCGTATTTTCGTTGAATTTGATTTAAAAAATGAATCAAATGTTCAATTACAGATTTTGAACACGGCGGGACAAATCGTAATCAACGAACAAAAGGGTCGTTTAGATAAAGGTTTACAACAAACAAACGTGGATGTAAAAAACTTAAATTCTGGTTTATACATCCTTCGATTAACTGAAAATGATGCCATTACAACCAAGAAGTTTGTGGTGAGACATTAATCATAGAATTAGGATGGGTAGGATTTTTAGGAATGAATAGGATTTCAGAATACTATTAAATCTTAAAAAATCTACCCAACCTAATTCAATTTTAAGAAAGAGGGCCCCTCAGTATTTTGGCCAAAAAAAGTTGGTTTGACGCATCGTCAAGCCAACTTTTTTTTGAGTTTGATATGATTAAAATTAGGATGGGTAGGGTTTTTAAAATTTAACAGGATTTCAAAAATCCTATTTAATCGTAAAATTCTACCCATTCTAATTCTGGTAAGTGAAAGGACAAAATTAAACACATAGGCACTTATGACACATAGTATTATATGTAAACCCTTAATAATCAACACTTTATGTGCCTTCTATGTGTCTTATGTGCCTATGTGTTTAGTATCAAATAATTTTGTCTTGACACTTAACAAGTAAATAATAACATGGAATTTTTTTTTGAAACACATAGTCATTTAGGAAACATACAAGTTACGGAAAGCATTGATTATCTAATTTTTATACATAATACTATGTGTCCTATGTGACTATGTGTTTCAAAAAAAAATTCCATGTTATTATTTACTCGTTACCTAATCAAATAAAATCCTTCGGATTTTGCTTTCCTACTTCTTCATCTTCTCCAAGATTCTTCTTCTTTTTCCCCTCCAAAAAGAAAGAAAAAATAGCACCTATCAGCAAAATGATACTCATTATAAGTAGGAGAGGGGAGTTGTCTCCTTTATTCGGAAAAAGTTTTCTGCTCATCTTAAATTTTTTACAAAATTACATAAAACCAAATTAACGCTAAAAAATATTTTCAAAACATATTCTTTGAAACAATGTTTAGACGTTAAATTAATTTCAAATTGGTTTAATTTTACACTTTTTTCCATAATTCACAAAAAAAAGACAATTAATCAAGTTGATAAATCTATGATTTGCAAATTTTTTATATTTTTACTGCAAAATTTGCAATATTATCTAAATCCAAAAAATTTAACTAACAACCAAGTATTTTTTTACCAAATTTCTCACTACAAAATGGAATGTATGAAAATGTTTCTAAAAAAATCTCGTAGTGTTGT
>JAYTMW010000860.1:0-2323 GCA_043728105.1 Saprospiraceae bacterium
TCAGGCAAAGCGTTTGTGCTGTTTAAAAAATGTCCTAAACCATCAGCTCTTTTAATATCTAAAGCTTTATAAAATGAACCGTAGTTGGAATATTCTAAAGTATCTTTTTTTACCTGCGCTTGTTCACATAGTACGCCAGCACATCCACCAATGCCAGGATAGCCTACATTAGTGCTGGCAGACCAACCACTGTGACCCTCTAATTTCTTTCCAATTGTATCATTTTTGAAATCGTAAGACCAGATTAATTGAGAAAAAGCAAGTTGCGTGAGTGTTAACAATAACAAGAGTAAAGTTATTTTTTTCATAGTTTAAATTAGTTAAGTAATTAAATCATATTTCAAGAATAAAAAAAAAGTAAAAGGTAATTAAGGTCTATAAATAATTGATAATCAATGATTTATAAATTCTTAATTACTTTTTACGATGATAATTTTTTGTAAAAGTATGGAATTTTTTGAAAATTTTACTTATTTTTTATTGAGCTACCCTTGATTTTAAATCTAATTTTAAAGAGAAAATATGCGAATAAAGCACCTGCGACACGTTGCCCAAATTGGTCAAAGCATAGTCAATATGGATGCGACCGAGTTTCAAACCTAAGCCAATATTGGGTTGTAAATTCAAATCTTTTTTCAAAGGGTCGTCTTCATTTTTAACGTATTGAAAATTGCCCACGCCCAAACGAAGCCACACGTTTTTATTATAACCGACCTCAAAACCCAAACGAGGGTCAATAACAATAGCTTTGCTGTTGATGATGCTATTGCGTTGACCATCGGTAGTGAACGCAAAATTGCTTTCAACTGTCAAATCCACTTTTTTACTCACCGATTTGACAAAAGCTGCACCCAAAACAATGGTAGGTTTCGTAATTTCGACCGACGATTGCGGAATGGCGTTGTTGGTGGACGAAAAAACCCGTTTTTCTTCGTCGGTGAGTGTAGCCGTCCACGCGTTATAAGTTGTCGTAATGTCACGACCCACGGCGGCTAACCGCCAATCACCTTTTTTGTATTGGATACCAAAATCAGCACCCACGCCCCACGCCCCCGCAAACGAGCCAATGATGCGGCGAATGACTTTCAGATTTCCGCCAATACTCAGATTTGGGTTCTTCATTTGTTGGGCATAAGAGAAATTCACGGCGTAATCGGCGGCTGAAAATTCAGTCACTTTATCGTAGTTGATACTGCCATCGGGGCCTACCAAATTCAATGTATTGGGAATTTTATCTATACCTAATCGTATGATAGACAAGCCAATAGCTCGTTTTCTATCACCTTTCAAAGGTTTTGCCATGCCGAGATAATCGTATTTTGCGATGCCGCCAAACCATTCAGCGTGCATGATGCCAAGTTGAAAAGGCGACTCCAATGCCACCAAACCCGCAGGATTCCAATAGCTTGAAAAAAGGTCGCTTGAGGTAGCTGTGACGGCTCCACTCATGCCGTGCGCCCGTGCGCCCACACCAATTGCCAAAAATTCATTGCTGTATTTTTGGGCTGATGCAACGGATAAGATGCTAAAAAAAGATAAAAAAAGAAGTAACGATTTTTTCATTGAGTATTCGATTTAAAACAGGCCCCTCAGTATTTTTTACTTTCAGAAAGGTATTTTGGATGAAATGTGATGTAAATTTATAAAACTCCATTGAAAACGGAAAAACATAGAAAAAATTTTAATTTAAAATAAAAAATCTCTATTAAATGCCTCATTCTTTTACATAAAAAAGCCTTGCTAAGTTGCAAGGCTTTTTGGGTTTTATAGGCTCATGCGTGCGCCGAGTTCGATGCCGATGCTGTATCAGTACCAAGTGGCGTTATTTTATTTTCATAATAAGCTCCTGTACAGTTTCGGATAAGAGTCCTGTTTCTTTTGCGATGCCTTCAACATTGAATCCTTTATTTTGGGCTATTTCTAATCCTTTTTGATAAGATACTAAGGTTTTTGTGACAAAATCACTACTTACGCCCGCAAAGTCGGCGATAGTGTCATGTGATTCAATGCCTTTTACAAATAGGCGAATCACAAATATTTGGTCTTTTGCGAGGGCTTTGAGTTGCTCACCTTCGAGTTTGCCTTCAAGTTTGCCTTGTTTGAAGCGCACATCTCTCCGAATATCATAAGTTATTGACATATTATCCATAATTTTAGTTAATAATGGTTGCAAGTTACGCAAATCTGAAATAATTTCCAATTGTACTAAATGCTTTTCTAAAGTTAAGCCGCTTTCGTGTAACGTTCTTAATCTTTCTAAAATTTTACTCATTACTGCCTCAGAAGTCTCTCCTTTAAAATCACACAGAACGGATAAAATAAC
>JAYTMW010000861.1:0-3771 GCA_043728105.1 Saprospiraceae bacterium
CCTTCTATCCACACACCTTTTTTAGCCAATTCGTACCACGTTTTTGTACCTGATGCCCAAACAGAGGGCCCCTCAGTATTTTCGTTATTTTCTCTGCAATTTTTTGATTTTAAAACAGCTAAAACGCCTTCGTCCGTTGCCACTCGATGATGGGCTACGAAAATAGTTTTTGTTTTTTTTAATTTAGAATAAAAATTATCATCAAGCGTAAAGTATTGATAATCAAAGAAATCACGCATAAAATCACTGGCGGAGAACAATTTTTTATCTTTGATTAAATCTCCAAAAGGCGTTTCAAAATCCATATCATCTACGTCTTGGGTATCAGATTTTCCTTTGATGATGGATAGATTTATGCCTTTTACATCAAAATTGACCACCCCAAAACGTTGGTGACAACCTGCGCCGTATTGCTTTGTAAAATCTCTTTCTTTTAAAATATGAGAGAGTAATTTGGGGTCGTTTATTTTCTCAATCAACGCCGATGCTTCTTTGTTTTTAGCCAAACATTCAACCAATAATGCACCTTGCCCTGCGGCGGGCGGCACTTCGGCAATGGGCATGAGCATTTTGGGGAGGCCCCTCAGTATTTCAGCGATTTCGGACTCAAAAACCATAAGGCGATTTAGACCCGCAGCCGCTAAGGTTATACAATCGTAATCGCCGTTTTTTAGCTTGCGCAAACGGGTATCCACGTTTCCACGTATGGTAAGTGTCTCAATCTCAATGGGGCTATTTGAAAGTTGTGGCAAGGCTTTTTTTAGGAACGTTGGAATCAATTCTTCACGGCGCAAAGAAGATGTGCCGAGCCTTATTTTTTCTCCTTTTTGAAGCAAATCAAAGATGTTTTGATTGAAAATGACCACATCTCGCACGTCATTTCTTTCAATAATGGCTACTTTGAAGTTGGGGTCAGTCAGTTTTTCAGCACTAATATCCTTCATGGAATGCACCGCAAAATCAGCTTCACCTGCCAACAAAACGTCTTCAATATCTTTGGTAAAAATGTTTTTATCGCCCATGAGATAGAGGGGCGTAGTCAAATCTAAATCACCACGAGAGGGTTTTGATAGCACTTCAACGGACACATTCGGGTCGGTTTTTTCCATCAATTGTTTTGCCGTGCGCCCTTGAATGAGCGAGAGTTTGGAGTTGCGGCATATTATTTTGAACTGTTTTTTCATAGCATTATTTCATACAGAGAGACAAAGAAGATAGAGATAAGTAACCAATAAACAGGTCATTTTTTTTTAAACACATAGGCACATAGGACACATAGAATTACATAAAGTGTTGATTATAAAGGATTTATACATAATACTATGTGTCCTATGTGCCTATGTGTTTCAAAAAAAACTTCAACTTGACTATGTTGTTTTTTACTCGTTACTAAGTTATTGAAATCAATTATTTACAAAACCGCCTTCAACGCCAAAGCCAATTTTTCCATTTGCGCCACCGTATGTTTTGCCGTCACGATGATGCGCAAACACTCCTCGCCACGTGGCACGGTCGGGAAATTAATGGGTTGAAGATACAAATTATATTCTTTCAAAAGCCTATCTGCAACGTGCTTGCAGTGCTTGCTATCGCCTATATTGATGCGGGTGATGTGCGATGCTTGACCACCAAAAGCAATATCATTTTCTTTAAGCATTTGACGAAAACACTTGACATTTTGATGAAAAGTAGCTTGAATTGAAGGATTTTTACTTAAAACTTCAATACTTTTTGTAATCGCTGCACACGTGGCGGGCGGCAAAGAACTCGTAAAAATAAAGCCTTCGGCATGGCTTCTGATGAAATCTATAACCGTTGTAGTACCTGCCAAAAAGCCGCCGATGACTCCAAAGGCTTTCGCAAAAGTGCCGTTCAAAATATCGACCCCCTCAGTATTTTTTGTTTCTGCAACCATACCCGAACCATTTTTTCCATATAATCCGACGGCGTGAACTTCATCGCAATACGTCATGGCATTGTATTTTTTTGCAATGCGACAAATATCTGCAATGGGCGCAACTGTTCCAGACATGGAATAAACGGACTCGAAAACCACGATTTTTGGTGTTTCCAAGGGCAAAGTCATCAAAATAGCTTCTAAATGAGCCGTATCGTTGTGTCTGAAAATGTATTTTTTATATTTACAACCCCTCATGCCTTCAATCATGGAAGCGTGATTTTCTTCATCCGAGATAAAAGAAACGTTTTCGAGATGTCTGCCGAGTGTCGTCAAAGCCGTTTGATTGGCTAAATATGCGGAGTTGAAAAGCAAGGCTGATTCCTTTTTGACGAGTTGCGCCGTTGCTTTTTCTAAGGCCCGATGATAGGTCGTCGTGCCGCTGATGTTGCGTGTTCCGCCACTTCCTGCCCCTGCCTTATCAATGGCATCTTTTGCCGCCGCTTGCACTTCGGAGTGCGTGGTTTGACCTAAATAATCGTTGCTGCAAAAATTGGTGGCTTCGTGGCGATTTCCCTCTGCATCTTTGTAATGAAAGATAGGAAAGAGGGCTGCCGATCGTTCAATATCCAAAAAATAACGGTAGTTGCCTTGCGTTTTTAGGGCATTTAATTTTTGATTAAAAAGGTGGGTGTAATCAAAAATGCTTGTCAATTCAACAATTTCTTTCATTTATAAATGTTTGATTTTCAATTAATTGGTGTCTTTTTTCTAAAAAAACGATAAGCCGCAAACCCTATGTAAATGGTGCTTATCAAACTCAAAAGAACAATTATTAAGCCTTTCATTGTAAAATCATCTTTCAATATAACTTGAAAAACGATGGTAAACAAAAGTAGCGTCGGTATCTCATTCCAAAGCCGCATTTTATCGCTGCTGTATTTGAAAATGCCGTTTTGTTGTTGCTTAAAAATAACGTGCGTGGCGATGTGATAAACGTATAAAATCAAGACAAATCCGACTTTTACCCACAACCAATGCGGCACATCGGGATAATGAAAACTGAACAAACTACCACCCAAAATCAATGTCAAAATTGCCGACGGATTTGTGATGCCATACCATAAGCGTTTTTGCGACACTAAAAGATGCTTCAATAGAATATTTCTTTCAATTATATCCTCTTTTTCGTTGGCTTCTACGGCATAAACGAATAAACGAGGGGTGTAAAATAAACCTGCAAACCATGTGACAACGAAAATAATGTGCAAGGCTTTGATGTATGAATATGCCATAATTGTAGCGGCGAATTCATTCGCCGAATATTTTATAAGTCATTGATTGTCAATAGGTTATAGTATTGTTTTTATAAAAAAATCTTTAAAAAAATATAAATACCACTACATTTTCACCCAATCAAAAGGCTGTAAATGTTCAACCATTTTCGCTTCTGCACTCCCTTCTTTTGGTTTAAAATCATACTCCCAACGCACGGTCGTAGGAAGGCTCATTAAGATGCTTTCGATGCGTCCGCCTGTTTTTAAACCAAACAATGTGCCTCTGTCATAAACCAAATTAAATTCTGCATAGCGTCCTCTGCGAATCTCTTGCCATATTTTATTTTCTTTGGTATAAGATTTTTCAAAATTTTTACTAACAATAGGTAAATAGCTTTCTAAAAAAGCGTTACCATTATTTTTAGCTAAATCTAAAAGTTGCTCAATATTAAGTGGGTCATTTGGACGTAAATAATCATAAAAAATACCGCCTACTCCACGCATTTCTTGGCGGTGTTTTATGTAAAAATAGTCATCACATTGTTTTTTATAAAACTCGTATAAACCCAATTGGACACCATCGCAAGCATTTTTTAA
>JAYTMW010000862.1:0-2405 GCA_043728105.1 Saprospiraceae bacterium
ATTGAAACTTCAAAACGAAAACGCAAGGGTAGATGGCGAGATTTATTATTACCCCAAATCCACTAAAACAAGGATTGAAACCAAACTCCGACTCTGAAACCGTTACTTTGCCCAAATTATTATTACCCCAAATCCACTAAAACAAGGATTGAAACCAGGTTTTGTGGCACCAGGAACAAAGTAAGGCAAACCAATTATTACCCCAAATCCACTAAAACAAGGATTGAAACTATTTTACTGAATTGTTTAGAGTTTCTAAAAATCAATTATTACCCCAAATCCACTAAAACAAGGATTGAAACTTCCCACGACCCAGAAGCATACTACAACCCTTATTCAAATTATTACCCCAAATCCACTAAACAAGGATTGAAACTTAGATTGCACTATTGTTGAAGATGAAACACACCTGAAAATAGGAATTTAGCAATAAAAAAGCTATTTTTGAGTTATCTAAAACTTGTCAAGAAAATGGAAAAACATCTAAAATTACTAACATCAGCGTATTTTTCGGAGTACGCCGAAGCCCTAGAGGCTAATTGGTTTGAAACATTTAGCAAGCTAAAAATCAAAAAAACATTTGCCAATGAAGATTTTGAACATTATGTGCAGTCGTCAGCCACTTATTCCTCCAACATTGAAGGAAATAGTATTGATATTGATACGTATTTGAAAAATAAAACTTTCAAAGTCAAATCAAAGCCAAAAGAAATGAATGAAATAGATGACTTAATAACAGCTTATAATTTTGCTATTGAAAATAAATTAACCAAAAGTAATTTTTTGAAGTCGCATAAGATTTTGAGCAGTACCATTTTGAGCATCAAAAGCCAGAAAGGCAAACTAAGAAATCAGCAAGTAGGCATATTTAGTGAAGGCAAACTTGAATATATGGCAGTTGAGCCTGAATATTTGAAAGAAGAGTTTGATAAACTTTTTTTTGATATAAAAGAACTTCTAAGCAGGGATTTATCTACCAAAGAGATTTTTTATTATGCAGCAATGATACATCTTCTATTTGAGAAAATACACCCATTTATGGACGGAAACGGCAGGGCAGGCAGGTTATTAGAAAAATGGTTTTTGGCAGAGAAAATTGGTGCAGGTGCTTGGTCAATTCAAAGTGAAAAATATTATCTTAAAAACAAAAAAGCCTACTACAAAAACATTCATATTGGCTTGAATTATTATGTTTTGAAAATGGATAAATGTGTTTCGTTTCTGTTACTTTTATCCAAATCAATAAAATAAAATTACTTTTTAAACTAAATTATTACCCCAAATCCACTAAAACAAGGATTGAAACAGAAGGTAAATCTAAGTTTTTTGCTAAATTGCGCTTAAATCACCCACTAATAAATCTCATCTCAACTACAAATGCAAAAGTACATCAATCTTCTCCAACACAAACCGCAAATAATCTTACAAGGACCGCCTGGCACAGGAAAAACACGTCTTGCCAAACTTATTGCGCAGGAAATGACCCAAAATAATGGAGGAGAATACAAAATTGTGCAGTTTCACCCTGCATATTCGTATGAGGACTTTGTGCGGGGAATAGTGGCGCAAACCAACGAAAACGGACAAATTAGCTATGAAGTTCAAGATAAAATACTAGGAGAATTTGCGCAAAAAGCCCTCCAAAACCTAACTGATAGCAAGAAAAAACCTATTGAAATAACAAAAGATGCCAACCTTAATAGAGTTTTTGAGGAATTTAAAGATTATGTTTTTGATGAAATTGGAGATAAAGGTAAGTTTATTCTTGAAAAATCAGAGATTTATATTACTAGCGTTAATGGAGGGTCTTTTTCATATAAAAGTAATAATTTAATCACTAATTATATGAAATTCAGAGATTTAATTATGATGTATAACGCCAATATCATACAAAGAGTGGATATTAAAAATATGGAAAACATCTCTGGGCTTGCAAAACAACACGCTAGTTATTATTTTAAAATGTTGAATGAATTTAGGAAATTTGAAACAACTTTTAACCTAACAGAAACGCAATTAAATAAAGATAATTCTAAAATAAAAAAACAAAATTTCATTCTTATTATAGACGAAATCAACCGTGCAAACCTGCCCGCAGTGCTTGGAGAACTGATTTATGCGCTAGAATACCGCAACGAAAACGTAACAAGTGTCTATGAGCTAGATGGAAATAGAGAGATAAATCTGCCTGAAAATCTTTATATTATTGGCACAATGAACACCGCAGACCGCAGCGTTGGGCATATTGATTACGCTATTCGTAGGAGATTTGCCTTTGTAGATGTGTTGCCAGACGAGAGTATTATCACGTTTGCACAGGCAAAAGACCTGTTTATTAAGCTCAAAAGCATTTTTGAGAAACACACTGCCGCAGATTTTAGTCAAAATGACGTGATGCTGGGACA
>JAYTMW010000863.1:0-9487 GCA_043728105.1 Saprospiraceae bacterium
GTTCCCGAAGCCAATTTGGGTAGTATTTATGGTTGGGGCTTCCCTTCGGTGAAAGGCGGCGTGTTGCAATATGTGAATGATTATGGTTTGAAAGCGTTTGTAGAAAAATGTAAAATATATGAAAATCGCTTGGGACAACGGTTTAAAATTCCTAAGATTTTGAGGGAGAAGGCGGAGCGTGGGGAGACGTTTTAAAAGTATTATTTTTTTTAAAAAATATTGAATATCAACACTTTATAAACCCATGAAGCACTTGCCACTTCATGGGTTTTTAGTTTCAACTTGTTATAAAATAAATTCACCTTCCTTCAAAGCTGCAATCAAAACCTTATTTTCTTCGGGCGTGCCTACCGTGAAACGTACCCCATTTTCACATAAAACAACACTACTTCGATTGCGTGTCACGATGCCTTTTGTTAAAAGATAATTGTAGGTTTTATTACCGTTTTTCATTTTGGCTAAAAGAAAATTAGAATCGCTCGGATACACTTTTTCAACAATGGGGAGGCCCCTCAGTATTTCAGCCAATTTTTCTCTTTCCTCTTTGATTTCTTTGACTTGTTCGTTCTTTTTCGCCTCATTTTGTAAGGCTTCGAGGGCGGCGTTTTGGGTGAGTTCGTTCACATTATAAGGTGGTTTTACCTTGTTCATCAAAGCAATAATTTCCGTAGAAGCGAAGGCCATGCCCAAGCGGATAGCCGCCAAACCCCACGCTTTTGAGAACGTTTGCATCACAACGAGGTTCGGGAAAGTGCCAATCCATTGTACGGCACTTTCCGCTGCAAAATCAGAATATGCTTCGTCAATGACTACAATTCCCTTGAAACCATTGATTAAATTCAACATTTTGCCCGTGTCAATGCTATTTCCCGTTGGATTATTGGGGCTACAAATAAAAAGTATTTTAGATGTGTTATTGGCAGTTGCTAATATTTTTTCTACATCGGGTTGAAAATCAGAAGTCAAATTAACCTTCAAAATTTCGACATCTGATGTCTCCGCACTCACCGCATACATGCCATACGTGGGCGGCAAAATCACGATATTATCCAACCGAGGTTCGCAAAAAATGCGGATTAAAACGTCTATCACTTCATCCGAGCCATTGCCCAAAAAAATATGTTCGGGTGTGATGTTTTTTACGGGTGCAAGTGCCTTTTTAACGGCCCAAGCCAAAGGGTCGGGGTAGCGATTCAAGCCCGTTTCGTAAGGGTTTTCATTGGCATCTAAATAAATGGATGCCTCGCCTTTAAACTCATCTCGTGCAGATGAGTAAGGCTTCATATTTAAAATATTTTTTCTAACTAAATCGTTGATATTCATAGCGTTATACATTTTTTTGATAAAATACTGAGGGGGTCGTTTTTATTCAATTAATTTTTTTATTTTTGTAAAAAAGATAAACATGTCAAGTATAGCTGCTGATATTAAAATGCCTTATGGAAGGCCTAAAATTCGTAAACCTTTACTTCCGCTAACGCTTGAAGAGCGAGAGGAAATGGGCGCAATTTTAAGTGTACCTGCAACGGTAGAAGAATATATTGAGTATTTGCACAAGTGCGATTATAAACTTCAATACAGCCGTGGGATGATTTGGTCATTTATTGAATCTGACGAAGAAACCGACACAATTATGGGAGAAGCCGCACCAATTCACGAACAATTAACCAGTAGATTAACCAGACTTATTGGTAATCTTCTCGATGAGGGTAATAGTAATTTCATTTTTTTTGGTAGCAATATCAAAGTTTATATCCCCAAAGACAAGGGTAGTATTTATTACAATCCCGACTTAGCGATTACCCGTAACGAGCCTCAATTTATTGAACACAAACCAAAGAAGAAAACTGCTACTTCACTTACAAACCCTACTTTAATTGTAGAAATTTTGTCCAAAAGCACCGAAGGATTTGATAAAACGTTCAAATTAGGCGATTATCAAAAAATTAATAGCGTTGAGCAAATCATTTTTGTTGAACCCAATTTTACTTGGGTTTCTACCTTCATTCGTCAATCCAATAATTCTTGGCTCAATATCATTTTTGAAAATTTAACGGATGAATTGCCTGTTCTTGATAAAGGAAAAATCGTCATTAATGATATTTATAAAAACTTGATTCGCTTGGATTTTAAAATGCTAAATAAAGCGTAATTGATTGATTTCCAATACTTTATAAATTTAATTTTTATAAAAAAAAATAAAATGCCAAGTCAAGTTTCAGATATTGAAATGCCTTATGGAAACGCTAAACGTCGTAGTCCTGCCTTGCCTTTCAAATTGGAAGACCGTTTAGGTCTGCCGCCCGAAGTGCGTGTAACGGTCTCTTTTGAAGAGTACCTCGAACTCGCCGTCGAGTGTGAATATAAAGTTGAATACCACAATGGACAAGCTGTTTCTATTTTTGATTATGATGCTAAAACGAAAACTATGAGCGTTGCTACCTACACACATGAAGTATTGGTTGCCAATATTATTTATTTACTCAACATGCTATTCAGAACCAATTTGGATATGACCGTTGCGGGTAGCAATGCCAGTATTTTCATTGAAAAAGGTTTTAGAACATATCAATCTGATGTGAGTGTTGTTGACGGAGAACCTAATATTATTCGTTACAAACACAACAAAAAGACGGCTAATGTCCTTACAAATCCTTACATCGTTGTTGAAGTTTTATCGCAAGGCACAAAGCACTATGATTTGGTTGAAAAATTAACCAATTATCGAAAAATTGACAGCTTAAAACAAGTTATTTTTATAGAACAATATTACGCACAAGTCATTACCTACATTCGTCAAGAAGATAATCATTGGCTTAATATTGAGTTGAATGACGTTAATGACCTACTTCCTATCGCCAATGGTGGTGAAATTGCTTTATCAGATATTTATCTCAAAGTAAAATTTACAAATGAAAAAGTGTGAGTATGAGTTTTATATTTATCATTCATCTCTCATCATTTATCATTATTAAAACTTTCCAATCTCACCTCAACTGCCCGTGCATGAGCCTTCAATTGCTCCGCCTCCGCCATTGTAATAACCGTTTGTCCCAAATTTTTTAACCCCTCAGTATTCAAGCGTTGGAAGGTGATTTTTTTGACAAAACTATCCAACGATACGCCAGAATATGCCTTTGCGTGTCCATTCGTAGGTAAGGTATGATTCGTGCCTGAGGCATAGTCACCAACGGATTCGGGAGTCAAATGACCGATGAAAACGGAACCCGCATTGATGACTTTTGCCGCCAAATCGTCGGCATTTTCCACCGAAAGAATCAAATGTTCGGGCGCATAATGGTTTGAAATGCTCATGGCTTCGTCGTCATTTTCAACAACTATTGCCACGCTATTGTCCAAAGCCTTTTGCGCATAATCCATGCGAGGCAACGTAAGTAATTGATTATCAATGGCTTGTAAAACTCGATTAACAAAATTTTCTGATTTTGCTAAAAGCACCACTTGCGAATCCGCCCCGTGTTCGGCCTGCGAAAGCAAGTCGGCGGCTACGAAAATAGGGTTCGCCGTTTCGTCCGCTATCACCATTACTTCGCTTGGGCCAGCGGGCATATCAATGGCGACCCCCTCAGTATTTACGAGTTGTTTGGCTGCCGTGACGTATTGATTGCCTGGGCCAAAGATTTTATAGACTTGCGGTACGGTTTCCGTTCCATAAGCCATTGCGCCAATCGCTTGCACGCCGCCGAGCTTGAAAATTTTGGTCACGCCCACCACTTTTGCCGCATATAAGACGGCAGGGTGAATATTGCCACCCGTGGGAGGGCTACATAAAACAACCTCTCTACACCCCGCCAATTGCGCAGGAACGCCCAACATCAAGACCGTAGAAAACAAAGGCGCAGTACCGCCAGGGATATACAAACCTACTTTTTCGATGCCCACTGATTTGCGCCAACACTTCACGCCTTGCATGGTTTCTACCACCTCTACTGCGCTTTTTTGTTTTTCGTGAAAACGCTCAATATTCGATTTTGCAACCAATATTGCTTTTTTCAACTGCGTATCTAATTGATTTTCAGCGTCTTGTATTTCTTTTTCAGACACTAAAAAATCAGATAGGTCGAGTTTGTCGAATTTTAAAGCGTAGTTTTTGACCGCCGTATCACCGTTGTTTTTGATGTCGGATAAAATACTTTTTACCGAATCAAACAAAATGGTCGTATCCAAAGCGGGGCGTTGGAGGACGGTTTTGTAGTCGCTTGGGCTTAGGTTTTTGTATATTTTCATTTATCAGAATGAATAGAATTTTTTATCAGAATGAATAGAATTGTTCAAAACGAATACTAAGTAACAAGTAAATAATAACATGGTTTAATTGAAGTTTTTTTTTGAAACACATAGGCACATAGAACACATAGTATTATATATAACTAATTGATAATCAACATTTTATATAATTCTATGTGTTCTATGTGCCTATGTGTTTCAAAAAAAAATGACCTATTTATTATTTACTTGTAACTAAACAATCATTTTCTCAATTGGCACAACCAAAATGCCCTCAGCACCTGCCGCTTTAAGGTCGTCAATCACATCCCAAAAAGTTTCTTCGTTCAAAACGGAGTGCATGGCGGACCAACCCTCTGTTGCTAAAGGCACAATCGTTGGGCTTTTCATGCCAGGCAAAATGCTCGTGACTTTTTTAATAGCATGGTTAGGAACATTCAAAATGACGTATTTGTTGTTCTTGGCGGTCATTACAGCGTTGAGACGGAACAGTATTTTGTCTAAAATTTTGACCCCCTCAGTATCTATGTTCCTGTTGGCGACTAAAACGGCTTCCGACTTCAAAATGACTTGCACTTCCTTCAAACCATTGCTCAAAAGTGTACTACCCGAAGAAACCAAATCGCAAATGGCATCCGCCAAACCAATGCTCGGCGCAATTTCGACCGAACCACTGATGACATGCACATCCGCCGTGACCCCATTTTCTGTCAGATATTCGTTAAGAATGTTTGGGTAAGATGTGGCAATACGTTTATTTTGAAAATATGTAACACCTTGATAATCAATACCTTTTGGCACGGCGAGCGACAATCGGCATCTGCCAAAATCCAAACGCTTAATCATACTAACCGTTGCGCCACTTTCTAAAACCACGTTTTCGCCCAAGATGCCTAAGTCCGCAATCCCGTCCGCCACGTATTCTGGAATATCATCGTCTCGTAAGAAAAAGACATCTAACGGAAAATTAGAGGCTTGACTGATGAGTGCGCCTTTGCCGTTTGAAACGCTGATGCCGCACTCTTTCAAAAGTTCAAGTGATATTTCACTCAAACGACCCGATTTTTGAATGGCAATTTTTAATCTTCTTTGCATGATAAATGAATTGGTAAATTGCTGTATGTTAAATTGTTGTATTGCTGTATTGTTAAATTTGTGTAATTCGTAAATTCGTGGCTCAAAATACTGAGGGGGTAAATATAAAAAACAAAAAAGGCTTACCTGTGAGCCACACGGTAAGCCTTTTTATTTTACTCAAACGATAAATTTGAGTAATACAGCATCACCTTTCGCCCAACGGGAGATTCATAGAATGGTGGTGATGATGCAAATTAAAATTCATAATTTATAAATAATGACGTTATTGTAAAAAATAAATGCCTGAACAATCAGGCATGGATTTTTGAAAAATTTTGTGGTGATGGACGGAATCGAACCGCCGACACAAGGATTTTCAATCCTTTGCTCTACCGACTGAGCTACATCACCAACGTTTTAAAAGACTGTCGAAACAACCACTTTTCTTTTAAAAGCGACGCAAAGGTATAAGTGTTTTGATAAAAAGCAAATCCTTTTTGAAAAAAAAATTATTTTCGCACAAATTATCTGATTATGAAACTGAAACCGTGGCAATATGTGGGCTATCCGCTCATCCTCATTACCCTCGCATTGGTGGCTTATGGCTTCTTGAAAGAGGACGAACACATTGGCGTTTGGGTGGCTCCTGCGTTCATTCTTTTGGCGGTCGTGTATGTGATGAGTCCGCAGATTGATTATTGGTGGTATAAACGCAATCCACCGCCGTTAGACCTTCCAATTCAACGACTTATAGATGAACATTTTTTGTACTATAAAAATTTGAACGCCGAATTGAAGCAACGTTTTAGGGAGCGTTTGGCTCTTTATGTGATGGGAAATGAGTTCATCAGACCCGTTAATAAAGAAGATTCGACGGCTATGGCTGACCGTAATCGAGTACCCGAAGACCTCAAAGCGGCGGTGGCGGCACACGCTATTCAAGTGAGTTTTGGGCGTGAAAAATATATGACAGAAAAGTTTGAACATATCATCATTTATCCACATCCGTTCCCTTCGCCGCAATATAATTACTTGCACACCTCTGAAATTTTTGAGGAAGATGGTGTTTTGCTTTTGACCTCCGACCCACTGATGATTGGTTTTCAAACCCCGCAACGTTTTTTTAGTACGGGGCTTTATGAGTTTGCACGGATTTATAAAATGTTGACCCCCTCAGTATCTTACCCCAATTTGGTTGAAAATACTTGGTGGGATTTGGAGCAAGTGAGTGGCATGAGTAAGGCGGCGATTGAGAAAGTAGTGGGCTTGGAAGATTTGGATTTATTTGGCGTGGCAGCGCATCATTTTTTCACGTTCCCCGACCGCATGTTGAAACTTATGCCTGATTTATATACGCTGTTGAGCAATGTTTTTAATCAAAATCCTGTGAATGGGGCGAACCCGATTTTGAGTGCGTAATTGTTTATATTTTAATTTTATTTAAAATATAAATCATTGATTTTCAAGCTAAAAAATCTAATTTTGTATTCAATAAAACATAAAATGCGCTTAAAACGTTTTTATGTTACCCCCTCAGTCATGCTTTTAGCTTGATGAAGCCAAAGGCATCATATTTTAGGTGTTTTAGCTTACATTTTTATCAAAACTTAATTGCAACGCCGTTGAAAGGTACACTGAAAATAGCTCGAATGTTCGGAATACCTGTGTTTGTGCATTGGTCATTTTCGCTTCTTTTTCTTTACATCGCCTACACAGGTTTCGTCGAAAATCATAGTTTAGAATACATTTCTACTATGAGTTTATACATCATCTGCACGTTTGGCTGCGTGCTTTTACATGAATTTGGTCATGTTTTATCGGCTCGTTATTTTGGCATTGGCACCAAAGATGTCATTATTTTGCCCATTGGTGGCTTGGCTCGTTTGAATAAAATACCCGAAAAACCCGTTCAAGAACTGATTGTTGCTGTTGCGGGGCCTTTTGTGAATGTGGTGCTTTGCGTTTTGTTCGTGTCCGTTCTTGTGTTTTTTTACGGCGCAGAAATGGAGTTTTCAGAATTATTTCTCGATAATCCACCGCACGATTTGCTTTTTGAAATAAATAAATCAGCTAATTTTGTTTTGTTGATGGCGAAAGCTAATTTTGTTTTGATGCTATTTAACTTAATTCCTGCTTTCCCGATGGATGGTGGTCGGGTTTTTAGAGCATTAATGTCTATGCAATTCAGCCGCACGAGAGCGACTTTGATTGCTTCTGTTTTAGGTCAAATATGTGCCATAGGTTTTCTTTTATATGCCGTTATGCCCCTATTGAAGGACGTATTTTCACCTGACAGTTGGTTAGAAAAATATTTATCCCGAAAGGAAAATTGGACATTTCAACCCGTTTTGGCATTCGTCAGTTTTTTCATTTTCAATGCCGCTCGCAACGAATATAAGTATGTGCGGATGGATGAAATCATGAGCCGCCACACCATTGCCAATGTTTTAAGAACGCAATTTACCCGCCTTCATACCATAGATTTGATGCAAACGCCTATCCTCGAAATGAGAAAAGGGTATGAACAAAACTTTTTAGTGTTCGGTGATGATGAAATACTGAGGGGGGTGCTTCAAGATGATGACATCATGGTAGCTTCTAAAAACAACGACCATGAGGCCTTGGTTTTGACTTACCTGACTCCGAATTTTGAGAAAACCACACCCTACGAAAGCATCAAAAATGTCTATTACAAAATGCTTGAAACGGGTCAATATTTGATGCCCGTGATGAACGATGAAGAACTTTTGGGCGTGGTAGATATGCACGTTTTACAAAATTTTATAGCGTCACATGATAAAATCTCTTGAAAAAGTATTTTCTCCTTTTACACGTCTTTTTATTTTCCATTGTTAAATTTGCCCTCCGTTATAATTTGCCGCAGTTTGCGCTAATTTGACTGATTTTAGCTTTAAAATCTATCTTTTTTTAAGAAAAATTAGTAAAAATTTGTCGAATCAACGTTATCAGCGGCTAAAATTTTATTTTCCAATTAATTTATCATAAAGAAAAATGCAGCATTTCACCTCCGTCCATGATGTGGATGACCCGCAAGGGCTACTCAAATTAGCGCAAGCATGTCAAAAAAATCCTTCTAAATTTTCCAAAATAGGTTTGGGAAAAACCCTCGGAATGATTTTTTATAACCCGTCTTTGCGTACCCGCATGAGTACGGAAAAAGCCGCCATTAATCTCGGCATGACCGTCATTTCCTTGAACGTCAACGACTCTTGGAACATGGAATTTGAAGACGGTGTGGTGATGAACAGCGACAAGGCGGAACACATCCGTGAAGGGGCCGCCGTGATGAGCCAATATTGCGATGTACTCGGTATTCGTTCTTTTCCGTCTTTGACCGATCGTGAAAAAGACTATTCTGACCCTGTGATTTCAAAATTCAAGCAATTTTCGCACGTGCCTATTTTGAGTTTGGAAGGGGCAACTGTCCACCCGCTGCAATCTCTGACGGATTGGTTGACAATTGAGCAATTTAAAAAAGTGAAACGCCCCAAAGTAGTGCTTTCGTGGGCTCCGCACCCGAAGGCTTTGCCGCAAGCCGTGCCTAATTCGTTTGTGGAATGGATGAAAATTACGGACTACGATTTCGTCATCACGCACCCCGAAGGCTATGAGCTTTCGCCGCAATTTACTGAGGGGGCCACCATCGAATATGACCAAAACAAAGCCTTTGAAGGGGCTGATTTTATTTATACTAAAAATTGGTCGAGCTATCAAGACTACGGAAAAATATTGAGCATGGATAGTTCTTGGACGATTTCAAAAGAGAAAATGGCTCGCACCAACGAGGCTAAATTTATGCACTGTTTGCCCGTGCGGCGTAACCAAATTGTGATGGATGACGTGATTGATTCTGCGAACTCGGTGGTGATTGAACAAGCTAAAAATCGGACTTTTGCGGCGATGGCTGTTTTGAAGAGTTTGTTAGATAAGTGAGATAATCGCTTTGTTTTGAATGCTTTATAAAGTTTAAAATAAATTAATACTTAAAAGTGAATTAAATTTTAAGCAACAATTAGCCCCAAATAAACGTATTTTAAGCAAAAAACAGTAACAATTTTTCACGCATAATCTATCCAAAAATGGCTTCTCTCCCGACCGAACCGATGACTCCGCAGTTGTTATTGCATCAAATTTTGGAACA
>JAYTMW010000864.1:0-7476 GCA_043728105.1 Saprospiraceae bacterium
CTCAGTATTTTTATGGAAAAATCAGATTTTGAGTTAGACGAAATAACCATAAATGCTTCGCCAAAATCACAAAATATTATTTCGGATATTGATATAAAACTGAATCTTGTTAATTCTTCACAAGAGATTTTAAGAAAAGTGCCTGGGCTTTTCATTGGGCAACACGCAGGCGGCGGCAAGGCTGAACAGATTTTTTTAAGAGGTTTTGACATTGACCACGGCACCGACATCAATATAACGGTGGATGGTATGCCCGTGAATATGGTCTCACACGCCCACGGACAAGGCTATGCAGATTTACATTTTTTGATTCCCGAAACGGTCGGGAAAGTAGATTTTGGTAAAGGCTCATATTATGCAGATAAAGGAAATTTGAACACGGCGGGCTATGTCGGTTTTTCCACAAAAGACAAATTAGAAAACAGTTCAGTAAGCCTTGAAGCGGGTCAATTTAACACTTTGCGCACGGTCGGTTTATTCAAATTATTGGATGGTACGAACAATCAAAATGCTTATTTGGCAACGGAATATTTGTCCAATGATGGCCCTTTTGAATCACCTCAAAACTTTAATCGCTTGAATGTGATGGGCAAATATTCTGTTTTATTACAAAATCAAGATAAAATCACGGTTTCTGCATCGTATTTCACGAGTAAATGGGATGCTTCGGGTCAAGTGCCGACACGGGCAGTTGAGGCAGGATTGATTTCTCGCTTCGGTTCGATTGATAATACTGAGGGGGGCAACACGCAACGTTCGAATCTTAATTTTCAATTTACAAAACGCATTGATAACAGTAGTTTCTTGAAAAACACCGCTTTTTACAGTCAATATGGCTTTGAATTATACTCAAATTTCACTTTTTTCTTAAAAGATTCTATCAATGGGGATCAAATTAGACAAAAAGAAAAACGTCAAATTTATGGTTTTCAAAGCGAGTTCAACAAGACAATGACGTTTGAAAAAACTGATTTTGACCTTCAAATTGGCGCAGGTTTGAGAACTGATTTTGTCAAAGATATTGAGCTTTCTCACACCGCCAATCGTAAAAACACACTCGAACAATTGAAGCTCGGAGACGTAAATGAAACCAATTTTTTTAGCTATATTAACACTGAATTTAACTTCGGAAAATGGTCAATAAATCCTGCCCTACGCATGGATTTTTTCAAATTTCAATACCAAGATCAATTAACAAATACGTATCAAAATCAAGCCGTTTCTAAGGCGATTTTAAGCCCAAAGCTCAATTTTGCTTATAATTCAAGCAAAAATATACAATATTATTTAAAATTTGGTAAAGGTTTTCACTCCAATGATACCCGTGTAGTAGTGGCGCAAAAAGGTGAAAGTGTATTGCCCGCAGCGTATAGTAGCGACCTTGGTGTGGTATGGAAACCCTTACCTCGTTTGTTCATAAACACCGCTTTATGGTATCTATTTTTGGAACAAGAATTTGTTTATGTAGGTGACGAAGGCGTGGTTGAACCAAGCGGTAAAACCCGTCGGATGGGTGTGGATTTGAGCATACGTTATCAACTTACTAACGGCTTGTTTTTTAATGGTGATGCCAATTATACTTTGGCTCGAAGTCTCGAAAATGACTCAAATACTGAGGGGGCCAACTTTATTCCGCTTGCGCCAGATTTTACAGCTACGGGTGGTTTGAGTTTTCAAAAAAACGGTTTTGTGGGTAGCTATAAATTTCGTTTTATGAAAAATCGTCCTGCCAATGAAGACAATTCAATCGTGGCAAAAGGCTATTTCGTGAATGATGCCAATATCAATTATCAATGGAAAAATTTTAACATCGGATTTGTTGCTGAAAATATATTTAATACCGCTTGGAATGAAACCCAATTTGCTACTGAAACCCGTTTGAAAAATGAACAAAAATCGGTTGAAGAAATTCATTTCACGCCAGGGATTCCGTTCTTTTTGAAGGGTGTTTTGTCAGTGCGTTTTTGAAAAAAGACATTTCTCAAATCCAAATCCAATCTTTAGTTCGTATATCATTTTGAAGCGTTTTCCAAGTGACTTAAAAGTATGTAATCTTTTGATAATCAATGTATTATCAAACTGAAACCTTGTTTTTAAGTGTAAGATTAATCCAAAATATGAACCCTTTTTTTTAACTAAATTTTTATTTAAATAATGAAAAACATAAAATTAAGTCCTATCAAATTGGCATTTTTTGCGCTATTAGGTACCGTTTTTTTAATGACAAATGCCTGTCGAAAACAAGAAGATGCGACCAATTATGACATCAATTTCGTAGCACTTTCTGATGACAATATCTTGCTCACGCTCAACACTAACAATCCATCTGCGCCTTTAAGATCTGTTAATTTTATAGGTTTAGCGGCGGGTGAAAAGATTTTAGGCATTGATTATCGCCCTGCCACGGGTCAACTTTATGGTGTGGGTAGTTCGAGTCGTTTGTACATCATCAATGCGGAAACGGGTGCAGCTCGTGCATTGGGTACAGCCGCTTTCACGCCCGCACTCAACGGCACAGTCGTCGGTTTTGACTTCAATCCGACCGTAGATAGGATTCGTTTGGTGACAAATGCGGGGCAAAACCTTCGCCTGAATCCCGAAACGGGAACGGTTGCGGCGACCGATGCGGCACTCAATCCCAGCGGCCCCTCAGTATCTGAGGTCGCATACACCAATAATCGGGCGGGTGTAACGACCACAACCTTGTATGATATTGACGTGGCAACGGATAAATTATTCATCCAAAATCCTCCGAATAATGGTACTTTGGTAGAAGTGGGTTCTTTGGGTGTGAATGCCGAAGGAGCGGTGGGTTTTGACATTACGGACAACGATTTAGGTTTAGCCGCCTTGACTGTTGGCGGAAAATCTGATTTATACGTCATGAATTTAGCCACGGGCAGTGCTTTAAAAATAGGTAATTTCCCTTTTTCTTCTAAAATAATTGGTTTAGCCGTGTCAACCCAAGCCGTGGCTTATGGTGTGGATGCGACGAATAATCTACAAATTTTCAATCCTTATGATCCTCAACCCATTGCAAAAGCGATTACAGGCTTGCAAACGGACGAAAAGATTTTGGGTATAGACATGCGTCCTGCCAATGGTCAACTTTATGCTTTGGGTAGCACGAGCCGCCTATATACGCTCAATGCGTCAAATGGTGCAGCCACTTTGGTAGGTACGGCGGCCCTCACGACGACTTTGAGCGGTACTGAATTCGGTTTCGATTTTAATCCAACGGTGGATAGAATTAGAGTTGTGAGCAACACGGGACAAAACTTGCGTTTGCATCCAGAGACGGCGGCAGTAGCGGCAGTTGATGGGGCATTAAATGGCGGTACCCCCTCAGTATCAGCGGCGGCTTACACCAATAATTTTGCGGGAGCAACGACGACGGCTTTGTATGTCTTAGATGCGATGAATAAAAAACTGTTTGTACAAAATCCACCAAACAATGGCACATTGACATTGCCTCTTGATTTGAATATCTCATATTTGTCGTCAAATGGCTTTGATATTGGTGGCACGAGTGGAAGAGCATTTGCCATTTTGAGCGATGAAGGCACGACCAAATTGTATCAACTAAATCTAACAAATGGTGCTTTGAATGAAGGTAAGACTTTGCCTTTTTCCGTGAGCCGTGGCTTGGCGATTGGGCTTGGTTTTTAAATGTTTAAATAGGAGTAATATAATTTTTCACAGATGATTAATTCTGACCTGCGAGGCTACAATCTTGCGGGTTTTTTTATTTGAAATAACCACGCAATGTATCAGATTCAATGTAGCGGACATCCATAAAAACATCATCGAGGTGTATGAAATCTTTATCCGTAGTGACGAGTGTCAAATCTAAGAAAGCGGCAGTTGCAGCTATCCATAAATCATTTTTACCCATTGTGATAGCTGTGGGGAAGGTGTATTGGGTGAAATTTGGATTACTGCGCTGACTATAAGTATCTATTTCAACATAAAAATTAACAAGGAAATCTGTTATTTCTACAATGCGTGAATTAGCGATAAAGTCATTCAGCTTATCAAGCCGTTTTATACCCCATTTGTTTTTGACAGCAAATGACATAACTTCTGCATAGGATGCCAACGAAATATAGAGCGCATCATCATTTGGGTTAATGATTTTTAAAGCGGCAGGTGTTGGGCTATGTCGACAAATTTGTATGATAATGTTTGTATCTAAAAGAAGATTCATTTCGATGCTTTTAATTCTTGAATTCCAATTGCTACTTCTTCATCAGTGAGAGCAATTTCTGATAGTGATTTTATCGCTTTTTTGGTATCGTAAATAGTTTGTGTGATGACAGAAAATGCCTTTGCTCCACCAGAAGCAATGATTTCTTCGGGTTTGTAAGTTTTGAATTTAAACCGCACAAGTGGGTTTTCAACTTTTATTTTTTTGTTATTCATTCTCATATTTTTTTGTAAAAATAATACTTTTTATTTAATGGTGCATGATTTATAAAACATTTTTTCAAAAATAATTATTGCCTTCATTACAAGTTACCCCCTCAGTATTTTTAATTTTTTTTAATTTTTTTTAATTTTTTTTAATAAAAAATCTTATTTTATAAATTTAAAATATTTTATAAGTATTTGATTATCAATTACTTATAAAATATTTAAACTAATTTTCTATAATCTTATTGGAAAAAATAAACAATTATAAAACTTTGAAAATCCCAAAAATAAAATACTTCGTAAATGATATAAGAAACAATTTGCAAATTAATATAAACAAAAAAATCAAAGTAGTTCATTGAAATTAGTATAGGTTTTTATTCAGTACAAAACATTAATAAGTATCGTTTTGTGCAATCTCAATACTCAATACTAATGACTCAATACTACTTAAAACAGTTCACCTTTTTTTTTAACACATTAAATCTCGTTCCAGAATTTATGTAATCTAATTTAATTACTAAATCTAAATTTTACTTATGAAAAAAAATCCACACTTGATTATCAAGGCTCTTGCAGCTTTGATGATGGTCATTTCTATTGCCTTTTTCGGGATAAATACCAATTATCTCGATGCTTCGAGTCATCGAGAAGCACCTATGATTGCGGATGATCCGTTGGCAGACAACACCGATTTGTACGCTTTCAGAAGCCCCGATGACACCACTACGGTAACAATTATCGCCAATTACATCCCCCTTCAATTGCCACAGGGCGGCCCCAATTTTGCGTCTTTTGGTGAAAATATTCGGTATGAAGTCCACATCAAAAACGATGCAGCAACGAAGGGTGACGACATCACGTATCGCTTCACCTTTTCAAAAGTGAATGAAGATACGACCACTTTTTTCAACATTCGTTTGGGTAAACAAAACCTAAAAACGACTTATAAATGTGAAAAAAGCATAAAAGGTGGTGCATTTACAACGATTGTGGCTTCGGGCATCGTGCCGCCGTCAAATATTGGGCCTCGCTCAATCGAAAATACAACTTTGGGCTTGGGCAAAACCATTGACCAACTCATCACCGAATCCATTGCCACGGCTACGGGTGCGGGTGCTGAAAAAATTTATTGTGGCCCCGCCGAAGACCCTTTCTTCGTGGATTTGGGCGGTATTTTTGATTTGGGTCAAACCCGTGCAGGTGCGGGGCCACGTGACGGATGTGCAGGTTATAATGTTCATTCAATTGCTTTAAAAATTCCGATTGCGAGCCTTCAAAAAACGGGTAAAGCGGTCACGCAAGCGGCGAATATTTTGGACGGTGATTTTGTGATTGGCGTTTGGGCTTCCGCAAGTCGTCCGCAAACTCGTGTTTTCAATGCAGCAACGGGCAAGGAAACAGGCAACGGCAATTGGGTTCAAGTGTCCCGAATTGGTATGCCTTTGACCAACGAAGCCGTGATTCCGATTGGTGCAAAAGACCGTTGGAATGTTCTCACACCTTATAATGAGGCGGCGGACATGGATAAATATTTCACCAATCCAGAATTGGGTCTTTATATGGATGATGCGTTGTTCGGTGGTGCCGTGCCAGCGTTCAGCAAATTGCGGATTCAACGTGCCGCACCTACTGTGTTAGGCAACGTTGATTTTGGCAACGGAAAATCTGGTTTACACATCTTGTTTGGCAACGCTGCGGCGAAAGGTTCGGCTTTGGATACCGCCATTTTTGGTAAGTATTTGTTGCGTCCGAATGAGCCTCGCTCGGTGGATATTTTACCTATTTTCTACACAGGTGTACCCAATTTAGCACCGTATCAATTGGCTACGGGCAAAACGCCGGGTAATCCGTTCACGGCGGGTAAGCCTTTCATCAACAACTTTTTACCAACGTTTGGCGATATGTTGCGCTTGAATATGGCAACCACAATCACGCCTCGCAACAATCCGAAATTCAGTTCTTTGGGTATTGTTCAAGCCGCTGTTTTGGGCCTTACTGACCCTGCATACAACACAAGCAATAAATTAGAATGGATTCCAAACATGGACGGCTTTCCAAACGGCAGACGCTTGGAAGATGACGTGACCCGCATCGAATTACAAGCGGTTTCAGGTGTTGCTTTGGCAGCCGTGGGTTTGTGGTACGACGATTGGGCGATTGGTCAAAGTCCATTAACGCCTAAACTTTTGGGTGTGTTGGGTTACACTACGGGTGTTGAGAAAAATGATGCTGCGTTCAAAACGGCTTTCCCTTATGTGCAAGCTCCGTTTAGTGGATATAAATATCATTTTAAAGGAAAGTAATGTAATGATGAGTTATGAATGATGAGTTATGAATGAATTACTCGACTTTTCATAAAAATACTGAGGGGGTAGCCCATTTAATCTTGTCGGGTTTAACTCTTGGAGGGTTTGTAACCCTCCAAGAGTTTTGAAAAAAGATGACCCGATACGATTAAATGGAAAAGGCAAGCTGCCTGCGGCAGTATTAAAATTTTTTTTTAAGAAAAACGAAGAGGTAGTTTCCTCCCTGCTTCGATTTGACTATGTTGATTGATTTAAAGGTTTTGGGTTTTGCGCATTGGTTTGACGTTGGTGGGTCACATGTCTCATGGTTGCGTTTAACCAACGCTAAGACAATGTACAAACCCATTCATTGAATTTCACGAGACAGTAGTCCATCGCACGGTCGCCTACCTCTTCGTTTTTCTTAAAAAAAAATACCTAATAGGGCAATCCACGGACGGTTTCACGCTATTTTTTAGAGGAAATATGGCGGGCAACGACATCCCGAAAACCTTCGGGACTGAGGGGGTGCCAAAAAATATATTTACAAAAATTCTAAAATTAAGATACAGAAAATGAAAAAAATATCACCATTTATATTGAAAAGTTGTTTGGCATTGGGCTTATTTGCAGCCGTTTTGTTCTACAACATCAACGATTCTTACCTTGATGCGTCAAGCCATCGAGAAGCACCCATGATTGCCGATGACCCTTTGGCGGACAACACCGATTTGTACGCTTTCAGAAGTCCTGACGACACAACAACGGTGACAAT
>JAYTMW010000865.1:0-7312 GCA_043728105.1 Saprospiraceae bacterium
AATGAGACCGTATTAGTACGTGTTTTCGACATGGTAGGCAGACAAATTGATGCGGTTAGTTTTGGTAAAAATCAAATACCAACGGGTCAATTCTCTTTAAATGTTGGTAAATATCCACAAGGTGCATACATGCTCAACTTTGTACAAGATGGTCAAAGTATTGGGTCGGTGAAATTTATGAAAGAGTAAAGAAATGATACATGATGAGCGATGAATTAGACACCCCCTCAGTATTTTGACACTTTCGGATTGATTTTAAAGGGGGTGTTTAATTCATGGCTTGTTGTGGTTATTGTTGTGGTTAAAAATTCATCATTTATCATTGTAACAAGTCAATAATTAGTAGGTATTTTTTTTAACACATAGGTATTTTTTTTAACACATAGGCACATAGGACACATAGTTTTTTTACATAAAGCATTAATAATCAACACTTTATCTAACTCTATGTGTCCTATGTGCCTATGTGTTAAAAAAATATCTATGTGTTACAAAAAAAATACCTACTAATTATTGACCTGTTACTTTATCATTCATCATTCCTTATGGCAAACAGGTTTGCTCAAAATCCAATACTCACAACAAAAGATATAGAGCCAAGTCAAGCGGGGTTTGTTGTGGAGTGTGTGTTGAATCCCGGTGTGTTTTTATTTGAAGAAAAAACATGGTTGCTCTTGCGAGTGGCAGAACGCCCCGTGCAAAAAGAAGGTTTTATTTCTCTACCCATTCTCCGAGCGGATGGCAAGATGGAGATTTTAGAATTTAGCAAAAACGATGCAGACCTTGACTTAACGGACGCTCGTATGGTTGGCTACAAAGGCAAAACGTATTTATCAACGCTTTCACATTTGCGCCTTGTTTGCAGCGATGATGGCATCCATTTTCATGAACCCAAACACTTGCCCACAAAGATTTTTGGAGAAGGTGCATTAGAAACTTTTGGCATCGAAGATTGTCGAGTAAGTCTTATGGATGGCGTTTATAATCTTACATACACGCAAGTGTCCGAAAGTGGGGTAGGCGTGGGTTTGATGCAAACAAAAGATTGGGTGCATTTTGATAAAATAGGTATGATTTTACCGCCGCATAACAAGGATTGCGCTTTGTTTGAAGAAAAAATTAACAACGCATATTATTGTTTACACCGTCCGTCAGGCATCGCCTTGGGTGGCAATTTTATATGGATTGCTTCATCGCCCGACCTCATTCATTGGGGTAAACACACGTGTATTCTCCAAACCCGTGAAGGGTGGTGGGATGCCGCTCGCATAGGTGCGGGTGCTGCCCCCATTAAAACCGAAAAGGGTTGGTTAGAAATCTATCACGGGGCCGATCACAACAACCGCTACGCCTTGGGAGCGGTTTTACTCGACCTCGAAAACCCAACAAAAGTCATCGCTCGTTCCGAGTATCCGTTGTTAGAACCGACTGCCCCGTATGAACTCACGGGCTTCTTCGGCAATGTCGTTTTTACCAACGGACACCTTGTGAATGGCGATACAATAACGATATATTATGGTGCTTCGGATGAAGTTATTTGTGGTGCAACACTATCAATTGAAAAGATATTATCAGACCTCATGAAAGGCAAATAAGAATTTAAAATTAAGAATTGGTGAACACAATTTATTGATTGTCAATTTCTTGGAACGATTAATAAACAGGTCATTTTTTTGCAACATATAGATATTTTTTTTAAAACATATAGGCACATAGGACACATAGATTTATGTATAATTATTTGATTTTCAATTAGTTACGAAAAATTTTTATAAAACCTATGTGTCCTATGTGCCTATGTGTTTTAAAAAAAATCTATGTTTAACAAAAATTTTATTATCCACTCTCTATTATAATTTCAAAGGTAACTATGATAAAATCCATTACAAAAGAACTCAGTTTTTTCAAAGCGCACCCCCTCAGTATGAAGGTGCTTTTGCTCACCAATTTAATCTACGGCATGGTCACGCCAATCATTGAATTGTTCGTAGGCGCATACATCATGCGTAACTCCGAGGACATCAGTTTGGTCGTGATTTTCCAATTAGCCGTTTATACAGGCATCCCTTTAACCTTTATGATAAATGGTTTTTTGCTCAACTATTTTCCAATTTCACGACTCTATTCGTTGGGTATGATACTAAGCGGTGTCTCAATGACGGCGATGATGACGCTTCACGAACTAAGTACCGTAGGCGTGTTCGTGGCAGGATTAATCATGGGTTTATCCTACGGTTTCTTTTGGGCAAACCGTGATTTCCTTGCACTGAACACCACAAAAGACGACAACCGAAACTATTATTATGGCATCGAAACCTTCTTTTATACGGTAACAGGCATCGGCATTCCTTTGGCGGCGGGTGCGTTTATTGCGGCGACTGATAAAAACGGTTGGTTTGGAGGCAATGTTAATATGGCTTATTATATTTTGACGGCGGGTGTGTTTATTCTCTCCGCTTTTGCGTCTGTTTTGGTGCATCGTGGGCAGTTTCAAAACCCGATAAAAGCACCTTTTTTATTCTTCAAATTTGATAAACTTTGGCAAAAAATGCTTCGCCTCGCTGCCCTCAAAGGCGTAGCACAAGGATACATCGTAACCGCACCTACTATGCTCGTTATGACGCTCGTGGGTAAAGAAGGGTCATTGGGTTTAATTCAAGGCGTTGCCGCCGCTATGTCTGCCGTGTTGTTGTATGTTTTGGGTAGATTGACGACCGCCAAACACCGCCTTTTGATTTATGGTATTGGTTGTTCGCTGTTTGTTTTGGGTGCTTTGTTCAATGCTGTTTTATATTCAGCTTTGGGCGTTATTTTATTTGTTTTATGTTTGCTTTTTGCCCGCCCTTTACTCGATATTGCGTACTTTCCGATTCAATTAAATGTGATAGATGTGGTGGCTGAAAAAGAAAACCGCAATGCCTTTACGTACATTTTTAACCATGAATTAGGTTTGTATGTCGGTCGTTTGTTTGGTTGTGGTTTGTTCATTGTTTTAGCCCGTTATGTGAGTGTGGATATAGCTTTGCGGTATGCTTTGTTGGTGATTGCAGGTGTACATTTCATGGGTTATTTTATGGCTAAAAGCATCGTTTCTGATTTAGAAAAATAAGGTTTTTTTTGTTTAACACATAGGCACATAGGACACATAGAAAGGGTTGTTTTTTTCAACACAACTTGTCCCGACCTTCATCGGGATAGGCACATAGGACACATAGTTTTTATAAATAAATTTTTATAACTAATTGAAAATCAAATAATTATACAAAAAACTATGTGTCCTATGTGCCTATGTGTTAAATAAAAAAAATACTTACATGTTAAATAAAATGTTCAAATAATTCACCTATTTACTCTATGAAAAAAATACTCGTTTTATCCATTTACTCTTTGTTATCAATAACTTGTTTTTCACAAAAACAAACATCTATAAAGGCATCACCTGTTGCCCAACGCCCCATTCCACGGGTTGAAAAAATGCCCAATCATCCAAAGCCTTATGCCTTCAAAGATTGGAAGCAAACAGCATTGGATTTTGATAAATACATCTTTGATTTTAATCAAAAAGGAGAAAATTTACCTTTCATTTGGCTCGATGGTGCAAAGCGAAATTTTCCTGATACAACCTTCGGTATCTACACCGCTTTGGGTGACATACGCATGGGTGCAACCATCAACAATGGTGAAAACCATGAAGCACTTGGTGCTTTGGGTGCAGTCTTAGGCGCAACACTTGTGGGCATTGATAAGAGCAAACAAAATGGTCGGAACTACGTCAAAATGCTCCGAAATTATTACAACAAAGACAATGGTTGGAATGTGATTATGAATTTTACCAACAAAGGCGCACACATTGGCGGTGGTTATGGCAACGATTTTTGGTATGAAGTCCACAACAACGTTTTGTTTTATAGTGTCGCTAATTTTTATCCAAAAGAGCAAAATTTTGATGAAATACTGAGGGGTATCGCTGAACAGTTTTACAAATCAGATTCCGTGATGGGTAAGAGTTACAGCTATTCTTTTTTTGATTTTAAAAACATGAAGCCTGAAAAAAACCATATTCCTACGCAAGAAGACGTGGCAGGCGGTTATGCTTTCATACTCTATGCAGCGTGGATAAAATTTGGTGATGCGAAGTATTTACGTGCTGCAAAAAACGCTATGGATGTTTTATACAACCAAAAAGAAAACCGTTTTTATGAAGCGATGTTGCCCCTCGCTGCATACATAGGCGCACGTATGAACGTAGAAGCAGGCACAAATTACGACATTCAACGCTTCCTCGATTGGACATTTGATGGCACCGCCGTGGGTCGTGAAGGTTGGGGCATCATTGCCGACAAGTGGGGTAATTATGATGTGAGTGGCATGTTGGGTAGCACCGTTCACAATGGCGGTTATGGTTTTTTGATGAACACTTTTGACATCATGATGCCCCTTGCTGCCATGGTGCGCTACGATCAACGCTCCGCCCGAGCCGTCGGCAAATGGGCTTTGAACGCATCCAACACCGCCCGTTTTTGCTATCCTTATGACATTCCCGACTCGCTGCAAGCGATACCACAATATAAAGCGGTGACTAAAAATGTTATCGCTTATGAAGGCATTATCAAAGAATCAAGCTATCCACAGTTCAAAGGCATTACGCCCTTTGCCCAAGGCGATGGCCCACAATGGGAAAAAGGTATGCCCCAACAAACCATGTTTTCGGTTTATGGCAGTAGTCACGTAGGTTTTTTTGGTGGCACAATCCAAAAAACCAACGTACCCGAAATCCTCCAAATTGATTGCCGTTTAACAGATTTTTATCGTAAAGAAGAAGCCTATCCAACCTATCTTTTTTTCAATCCTTATCAAGAAACAAAAACAGTTGAAACCAATGTCGGCACCCGCAAAACGGATGTGTATGACACAGTAAGCCGCACGTTTATAAAAAAAGGCGTAAGCGGAAAAATTCAATTTCCCATAGCTGCCGATGCCGCTTGCGTATTGGTTTTTGTTCCTTCGGGCAGAAAAATAACGGTAGAAAAAGGGATACTCTGCGTAGGTGGTTTGCCCATTGATTTTAGTTCAAATTAAAACACAAATTATGACAGCTACTTTAATTTATACGCTTGTACTTGCTTTGATTTTTATCATTAAAAGAAGAATAAGCATGAGAAAAATTACTGTGAGGGTGCAATCGTTTTGAATGCACCCCCTCAGTATTTATGGAAAAAATGGAGGAAAATCGATTCAATTAACCATGCTTTTGATAATTGAAAATAAAAATAGTTACAAATAAAAAACCATTAGAATTCAAAAGCGGGGCGTGACATTTAAAGTCAAAATACCGCTTTTTGAAGCTAAGCGAATAAAATATGCTAACATGAATGATACGAATACAAACACGAAAAAGGCCAATTTGGATATAAATCTTTAATCATTAGTTCTACTTTGGCATTCTACAACATGAGATATTTACTCACTGTTTTTACTGCGTAAAAAGGCGTGCTAAAGGGGAGTTCTTCTCGGATTGATTGATTTTTTACAAAGAAAAATTGAAAATTTTTCTTTGTAAAAAATCAATCAATCCTTTTAGTCCTTTTTCTTTTTTATTCCTTACATGCAAATTAGAAAAATTCGCCTTGAAATTTGTGTTATTCGTGTTAGCATAACTTACTCGTTCAGTTCCCGCTTTTTTAAATTCTGTTAATATGATTTTTACGCAATTTCCAACGCATCAAATTTTTTGCTCCCTTCCTTCCAATCTTCGGCATGAACGATTAAAATGGGCAAATTGGGATGCCAAATTAACTCTTTTGTGATGCTGTAATGGAATAATTCATCGAAAAATCCACGCTGTTTTGTTGCTACCACAATTAAATCAAAATCCTTTTCTACAGCAAATTCTTTAATCGCTTTTACTGTCGAATCGTTTTCCATGACTTCAACGCTAAGGGGTACTTTTGGCGCATCCAATTTGAAAATTTCACGTATCACGATTTGTTCCGTTTTATAATCTTTTTTGCCATCGCTCACAAAAACGACCTTTACCTCCGCTTCTAATTTTTTAGCCAAACTTGCAACGACCCCCTCAGTATGGAGGTCAAAATCAGCCTTTGAAAAATCGCAAGCATAAAGAATATGCTCAATGCCCGTATATTTTTTACCCGTAGGCACTAACAAAACAGGGCGTTTTGCGTGTTGAGCCACATTGATAGAAACCGTGCCTAACCATTCATCCGCTTGGTCGTGTTCACCCGTTGTACCCATTACAATCATATCAATATCAGGATTTTCAGCCGCTTCCATGAGGTGGTTGCTTGCGTAGCCACGGATGGCTTCATAAGTGACTTTTATTTTGTTTGGGTTATTAATTTTTTCAACGGCAATAAAATCAAGTAGGCGAGATTCACAATCTTTTTTGGCTTCTTCAATTGCCAAGGCGGGAACGTATCCGCTATCTTCAAAATTAATAGGTTCGTGATAAACACTCACAAGTTTAATTTCGGTGGTATGAAGTTTTTCAGCCAAAGCCAAAGCATATCGAAAAGCCGAAATTGCCGTCTCTGAAAAATCGGTTGGAACGAGTAATGTTTTCATAATTTTTTTGTTAGAATTGTAATTGAGCTGTTGATGATGATAGGTTTTCAGTAGGTAAAAAGGCTTTCAATATTCTTCTTATGTCTAAAACACTGGGTACAAATCCTTGTGATAACACTTGATTGCGAACAATTAAAGCGGGTGTTTGAATGATGTTGTGGTTGATAATATCTTCCCAATCTGTAACCATGATGGTTCTTGCATCTATGCTTGACTGCCTAATCGCTTCATTTACGTTACTCAGAAGCATTTTTTGTTGGGTATCTTCTGCGCCTATTATTTTGATTCTTAACATTGCCTTTTTATTGAAATTGTAAATAATGTGATTATGACTTATATTATTGTTTTATTCACTTAGTTCTACTTTGGCACTCTAAAACAGAAAAAGGACTAAATGGATTGATTGATTTTTTAAAAAGAAAAATTTCCAATTTTTCTTTTTAAAAAATCAATCAATCCGAGAAAAACTCCCCTTTAGCACGCCTTTTTACGCAGTAAAAACAGTGAGTGAATATCTCATGTTGTAGAGTGCCAAAGTAGAATTAGTAACGAGTAAAAAATAACATGGTCAAGTTGAAGTATTTTTTTGAAACACAGAGGCACATAGAAAACCAGCAATTCCGCATATGGAAAAAATAGAACCACAGATGATACTGATTAAACTGATTTTCAGTGATTTCTTTTGATTTAAACATGATTTTTTAGTTAAAACAGAAAAAATCAGCGT
>JAYTMW010000866.1:0-2575 GCA_043728105.1 Saprospiraceae bacterium
ACTTGCTTGCCGAGTTCAAAACCTTGTGCCTGTATTTTTTCTAATAAAAAAGTTAAATCATCTTCAACCAAATTAATGTAAGCGACACCTTCCATGTCAAAAATATTTGAGAAAAGGGGCCCCTCAGTATTTTGAGCATTTTCGAGGTTAGAAATCACTTCGTAGTCAAAAGCGTAATCTCGACAGAAATGCGTGAAGCCTTTTACAATCTCTTTTGAGTAATAACTGCCTTCGGGAAAGATGATTTTTAGCACCTTATATTTTGACAATTGCTCTTTGGCTTGCTCCAAAGCGGTGTAAATATCTTTTTCAAAATTTTCATAAACAGCCCCGTATTCGCCCGTGATTTGTGGCGCAATTTTATCCAAAAGTATCAATTTTTCTTTGGGTAAGGTGTTGATAATTTGATAGGCTTTGTCTTCGCTGTCGATAAAATGAGGGATGATGACGAGGTGCGTGTAGTCTTCTTTTCTTGTTTCAATTAATTTTTTAAACAGTAAAAAATCGTTGTTGTAGATGTAGAAATCAATCGCCGCTTGTTCGCCCAAAGCGGTGACGAAGGCATCGTAAATGATTTTTTTATGTGCGCTTAATTTGTTAAAAAGAAGGAAAATTTTAAGATTTTGGGTGTATTCGGTGCTTTTTATGAAGTATCCTTTGCCGTGTACGGATTCCAAAACACCCATTTTGCGGAGGTGGCTGTACCCTCTTTCAGTGGTCACACGAGAGATGTCGAACATAGCACTTACCTCATTGATTGAGGGCATCATGTCTCCTTTTTGAATCTTATTTTGTTGAATACCCCTCAATATTGCGTGCGCCAATTGCTGATATTTTGGCGTGGCGGAAAATTCGTCTATTATTATGGAGTCTATTATTTTTGATTTTTTCATAATTTATTATACGACGACAGCTTAGGAACAAGTAAATAGGTTTTTTTTAAACACATAGTTCAATAGGACACATAGTTTTAGGCGTTTGCTTTTAAAACACCATTTTATAAGTAGAAACAATGTGTCCTATCGAACTTTGTATTAAAAAAAATTAGCCAACTTATTTTTTACTTGTTGCTTAATCTTTTTTATTTTTTGGCTTTGTGATAATTGCCGCATCAACAATTTTAGGTTGTCGCCCAGCCTCTTTTAATGACTTTAAGATAAGCCATTCCAATTGCCCGTTGACACTCCGAAACTCATCTGCCGCCCACTTTTCGAGGGCGGCAAATGTACGTTCATCTACTCTTAGCACGAATGATTTTTTCTCAGCCATGATTTTTTATTTATTGATAAAACTTAGCTTTCAGCTTTGAGCTATCAGAAATTAGCTTTTTCTACGCCAAATTCATAAGAATTTAGAAAGCTCATTGCTGAAAGCTGATAACTGATAGCTTCCCTTTATTGATACAAAGTGCCTGCATTCACAACGGGTGAAACAGAATGGTCGCTGCATAAAACAACCAATAGATTACTCACCATTGCGGCTTTGCGTTCATCGTCTAAATGCACAATATTTTTACGAGATAGTTCAGCCAATGCCATTTCAACCATGCCAACTGCGCCTTCAACTATCTTGCTACGGGCTGCAATGACGGCGGATGCTTGCTGCCGTTGGAGCATTGCCCCTGCAATTTCGGTCGCATACGCTAAGTGATTGATACGGGCTTCGATGACTTCGATGCCCGCCATGTCTAAGCGTTCCGACATTTCACGAGCCAATTCATGGTTCACTTCGTCGGAATTTCCCAACAAGGTAACAGCCGCATCGTGCGCATCGGGTGCTTCATGATTATCGTAATTGTACATACCAGCTAACTTACGGACGGCCGATTCGCTCTGAATTTTCACAAAATTAGCGTAGTCTTCTACTTCAAAAGCCGCTTTGTGCGTGTCCTTCACTCGATACGCCACGACTGCGCCAATCATAATCGGATTTCCCTGTTTGTCATTCACTTTTAAGGTAGGAATCTCCATTGTGACGGCTCTTTGTGAAATAACTTCACTTTTAAAGAAGGGATTGACAAAGAAAAGTCCGCTTTCTTTTGCCGTGCCTACGTAGCTACCAAACAGCGTAAAAACTCGACTCATATTGGGTTGAACGGCTCGTAAACCCGACATAACAATTAGACTCAATAAGCCACAAACTATTGCGCAAACTATGGATAATGGTAAATCCATCGTGAGCAAAAAGAAAGGACATAAAGCCAATAAAACAAGTGCTGAACAAAGCGCAAGCCAACCCGATACGGGCTTAATTATTTTTTCCATGATTTTAATTTGATTTAATTATGATATTAATTTGATAGCAAAATAAAATCAAAAAATGAAAATTGTCAAGCATTTTGAAAATAAAATTATGGGTAAACGATGAATGTGGTTATTTACTCGACTAAATGGAGGAAATGGTTGAAATAAATGAGGTAATACTGAGGGGGTGCTTTTTACCGAACACAGTGTCCGAAATCGGACACTTTTTTTATGCCAAAAAATTTATAACCAATTGATAATCAACGACTTACAACTTGGCACGTTGCTTGAATCTCTATATACCAATTGTAGCGGGGGGGTTTATTGAGCCA